>CAYMGO010000012.1:0-8013 GCA_964390015.1 uncultured Anaerolinea sp.
TGATCGATAAAACCCTGTTCCTCACCGGGATGTCAGCCAAGCATGATCTCACGTTCACTTCATCCAACCCTGAGGATCATGCACTTTTGAAGGCCACCACTGATTTGAAGGGTTATGTTGTCCGTTTGTTCTCGCGTACCCGGTTCGCCGCTAACAAAAATATATTCAATATTGACTTCGGTTACATTGACATTCATGGCGGTCGGGATGTACGCGTTTGTATGGGCCCTGATGGGGTTGGAAACGGAGAAGGAGATAATTGGGGATCGTGGTTGCCGGAATGCGATATTTTTGACGACCCTTGGTGCTCACCGGGGAACCTGGGGTTTGACGGGTTTGCAGGCAACGTGGTCGTGCATGACCTGGTAGACCAGCAGGGAGAATGCGGGTCCAGCCTGGCATTCACTGGCGCGAATGGAATAGTGAGAAATGTGACCATTGACACCGTCGGAGACCACGTGCACGCGAGTGGGTGCATCAACACGGATAACGATGGTGATTACGGCAGTTGGTCTGATGGGATCACCATGGTAGGTCCGGGACATCAGATCCTCAACAACACGATAATCAATCCGTCTGATATCGGGATCGTCCATTTTGGCGGACAGGACACGATCATCGCGAACAACACCGTAAGGATTACTGCAGGAAATTACGGAGCTTTTGGAGCGATCGCGCTGCACGCGTGGGACGTATCGGATACCTCCGGAGTTCAGATAACAGGCAATACCATTACCAGCGAGGGAGATGTAAATTGCGGCGGGCTGCACACAGGAATCAATATTGGCCCTCATATGTGGGGTGGCGCTTGTATTCAGTTCCCCATGCCTGCCAACGATGGGAATCCGGTGTGCTCGGCTGAACCGGACCCGGCAGAAATTGTCCCGTGTTCCGGAGAACCCTGCCAGCTCTGGCTGGTGGTGCCAGAGGGGAAAAAGTTGATCATGAACGACAACAGCGTCACTGGAGCACACATCAATTACCTGATCGAAGGTTTGCTGGTTAACGGTGTGTTCGTAGACGAAAACAACATCAGCACAGGACCGCGCCAATCTGATTGGGACGCCGCGCGTTTTGGATGTGATGGAATTTTTTGGGGACCATTGGATAAGGCCGCTCATCACGAGTCCCTTCCCGGTTATACGGATATCAGGATCCACTGCGAGCGCTAAAACAGGGGGTGGTTCGAGGCTATTAGTGGAAGTTGAAACCCGTTAACCGAACCTGCCGGTGACGTAATCGGAGGTGCGCTTGTCTTTGGGCACCTGGAAGAGGTCGATGCCACTGCCGTATTCGATCAGTTCGCCCATCAGGAAGAAAGCGGCGTAATCAGCTACGCGCGCGGCCTGCTGCACATTATGCGGGGCGATGATGATGGTGTAATCCTTCTTCAGCTCGCGCAGCATATCTTCAATGTATGAAGTGACGATCGGGTCCAGCGCGGAGGTGGGTTCATCCAACAGGATGACTTCCGGCTCGAGCGCGAGCACGCGTGCCAGGCAGACTCTTTGCTGCTGCCCACCGGAAAGGCTGTAAGCTGAATCCTTCAGGCGGTCGTGCACCTCGTCCCACAGGAAAGCCTGCTTCAAGGCTTTCTCCACCAGGTGAGCGAGCTTTTCCTTGTCGTGTTCGCCCGCCATCACCAGCCCGTAAGCCACGTTGTCAAAGATGGATAAGGGCAAGGGAACCGGGCGGGAGAATACCATGCCGATCCTGCGGCGAAGTTCGATGACATCTACATCCGGATCGAGAATATTGCGGCCTTGAAAGAGCACTTCGCCTTTCATCTCCTTCAGGTCTGCCAGGTCGTTGAGGCGGTTCAAGGTGCGCAGGAAGGTGGATTTGCCGCCACCAGCCGGGCCGAAGAGGACGGTGATCGCTCTTGATTCGATTTCGAGAGAAATGTTTTTCAGGCTCTCGTTATCGTCTGAATAGCGCACTGATAGGTTGCGTATCATCAGTTCTTTCATCGGGTCACCATTGGCGCTTCGCCCGCGCGCGGGAACGGATGAGGGTAGCGATGAGATTCATGCCCAGCACGAACACCAACAGCACCAGTACCGTGCCGTATTGGATCTGGATGGGCATGCCAGGGATCTGGGTGGAGATGACGAAAATGTGATACGGCAGCGCCATGGTGGCGTCAAGGGGTGATTGCGGCAGCTGCGGTAAAAAGAAGGTAGCACCGGTGAAGAGGATGGGGGCGGTCTCGCCGGCGGCACGCTCGAGCCCCAGGATAATTCCCGTGATGATGCCGGGCAGCGCCTGCGGCAGGGTAATACGGCGCACTGTCTGCCAGCGGGTTGCGCCGAGAGAGGTGGATACCACACGGAACGAGTTGGGCACGCTGCGCAGCGCTTCTTCGGTTGTACTGATGATGACCGGCAGTGTCATGATGGAAAGGGTCAGCGACGCGGCGAGGATACTGGTGCCCAGCTTGAGGAAAAGCACAAATAAACCCAGCCCAAACAGGCCGTACACAACCGAGGGGATACCTGCCAGGTTGATGATGGCCACGCGGATGATGCGCGTGAGGTTGGTTTCTTTGGCGTACTCCGCCAGGTAAATGCCGGCCAGCACACCGATGGGTACCGAGAAGATAGCCGTGCCCAGGGTGAGGTAGAGCGTGCCCACTATGGCTGGCAGGATGCCCCCGTCGCGCATACCGTTTGACGGGGCTGCCGTGAGAAATTCCCAGCTGATGGCCGGTGCGCCTTTGGCGATGATGTACACCACCAGTCCGATGATAGGGAGGACAGTGAGGATGGTGACCAGCCGCAGCAGGTTGAAACCCACGCTTTGCGTGATTTTCGCTCGGTTGAGCCCGGTGGCTTTCATCAGGAGAGCAGCCTTTCTGAACGTTGGCGCGCCTTTGTGCTCACCAGGCTGGCAGTGATGTTGATAATGAGCGAGAGGAGGAAGAGGGTGATGCCGATGAAAAACAGCACCTGGTAATGCTGGCTGCCGGATGCGACTTCGCCCATCTCCGAAGCGATGGTGGCGGTCATGGTGCGCACCGGCCTGAACAACGAATTCAACTGCAGCGGCATTACCGGGGCGTTGCCGGTGACCATCATCACCGCCATGGTCTCACCCAGAGAGCGGCCGATGCCCAACATCACCGCGGTCAGCACGCCGGTTTTCGCCGCTGGCAGCGTCACATCCCAGATTGTTTGCCACTGGGTGGCACCAAGGGCCAGAGAGGCCTGGCGGTAGGAATTGGGAACGGTATTGAGGGCATCTTCCGCGACCGAAACGATGGTGGGAATGGAGATGAGCGCCAGTAAAATGGCGCCGGTGAACGCGGTGAGGCCGGTGGGAATATCCAGTAATTTCCGGAAGAATGGCGCGAAAACCAGGATGCCGATGAAACCGAGCACCACTGAAGGGATGCCGGCGAGAATTTCAATGATCGGTTTGAGTATTTCACGCAGCCAGGGAGGTGCGACCTCCGAGAGGTACACTGCTGTGCCGATGCCGAACGGCAGGGCAATAAGAGTGGACGCAAAGGTGATGAGAAGGCTGCCGAGGATGAGCGGAAGGATGCCGTAGTAAGCCTCGATGGGGTACCAGCGCACGCTGAAGATCGAACTTAACGGGGTGCTGGAGAGCGCGGGTAAACCTTCGCGCAGCAGGAAGAACAGGATGAGAACCACGAACAGGATACTGGAGTAGCCCGTGATGCGGATCACGCTGTTGATGACCAGGTCGCCTTTTTTCTCTCGCTGTTTCATCACCGCACGCTCATTTTGAGATGACCGGGATGAACCCAAGCTCGCGGACGATTTCCTGGGCTTCAGGGCTCATGATCCATTCCATGTAAATTTTCACCATCCCCTGGGGTTCATCCAGCGTGTACATGTACAGATTCCTTGAGATGAGGTAGGTATTGTTGTTTACGGTATCAAGGGACGGCAGAATGAAGCGGTCGGGGTGTTCAAGTGACGAGACACCTACAAGTTTGACGTCAGCGGTGACATAACCGAGGCTGTCGTAGCCTATGGCGTTGGGGTTATCCTTCACCTCGGCGATGATGCCTTCGGAGGAGGGCAGGAGCAGGGTATCTGCAGAGAATATGGCATTATCCTCAGCATCGCCCATGCGCACGACGGATTCAAGGAAATATACGTGCGTGCCCGAGTTGGTTTCGCGCGAGAGGCGCACAATTTCGCGATCCTCCCCGCCCAACTCCTGCCAGTTGTTGATCTCGCCGCGGTAGATGAGCGAAAGCTGCTGCAAAGTGAGGTTGTTCACCGGGTTTGAAGGGTTGACAATGATGGCAATGGCATCCCTGGCGATGATGAACTCTCTGGGATCGTAGCCAGCCCCGCGAGCTGCGTCGAGTTCCTCCTGCTTGATCTGGCGCGAGGCGTTGGCGATATCGACTGTGCCGCTGATGAGCGCGGTGATGCCGGTGCCTGAGCCGCCGCCGGTTACCGAGATGCGCACATCAGGGTTCACCAGCTGGTAGCGCTCCGCCCAGGCAAGGGCGAGGTTGACAATGGTATCGGAGCCTTTGTTTTCAATGTACTCAGCCGAACCCTGCTGGGATGTTCCGGGTTCAGTTTCAGAACGCCTGGCGCATCCTGTTAACAGGAACAGCAGGAGGACACTGAGAAGAATTATCCGTTTCATCGATAAATTCAATTCTACCTTAAAGACAGGGATTCGAATAATGAACGCTGAACCGGATGAATCTCCCGGTCAAAAAAATGAATGAGGTATAATCATTCGGCTAACAGAACAGGAAAGGGTCGAATTATGGATTTTGGAACAGTTCACCAGGTGGATATCGACGAGCAGATGCGCTCGGCTTACCTTGATTACGCGATGAGCGTGATCATCTCACGCGCGCTGCCAGACGCCCGGGACGGGTTGAAACCGGTTCACCGGCGCATCCTTTACGCCATGGCGGATATGGGCATCCGTTCCAATACCGCTTACAAAAAATCCGCCCGTATCGTGGGTGAGGTTTTAGGCAAGTATCACCCGCATGGCGATTCAGCGGTGTATGATGCCATGGCGCGCATGGCGCAGGATTTCTCGATGCGTTACATGCTGGTGGATGGGCAGGGGAACTTTGGCTCGATCGATGGCGACCCCCCGGCGGCGATGCGCTACACTGAAGCCCGCCTTCACGCCAACGCCGAGGAAATCCTGGCAGATATCGACAAAGACACGGTCGATTTTGCGGATAATTTTGATGGTTCTTTGAAAGAACCAGTTGTGCTGCCAGCGCGATTACCCAACCTGCTGTTGAACGGCTCGAGCGGCATCGCGGTGGGCATGGCAACCAGCATACCGCCGCACAACTTGCGCGAACTAACAGGAGCATTGGAATACCTGATCGATCATTACGAGAAGATCGACGAGGTATCGGTTGAAGAACTGATGCACTTCGTGCAAGGGCCGGATTTTCCGACGGGGGGCATTATCGTGGGGCGCGACAGTATTCTGCAGGCTTACAGCACCGGCCGCGGCAAACTGGTGGTGCGCGGTCAGGCGCACATCGAGGAGATGAAGGGCAACCGCTTTCAGATCATCATCACCGAGATTCCCTACCAATTAAACAAGACCAGCCTGATCGAACGCATTGCCGAACTGGCGCGCGGCGGCAAACTGGATTCCATCACTGACCTGCGCGATGAATCGGACAGGCGCGGGATGAGCATTGTGCTGGAACTGCGGCGCGGGGCGCAACCCAAACAGGTATTGAACCAGTTGTACAAATACACACCGCTGCAATCCACATTTTCGGTGCACCTGCTGGCTCTGGTGAACGGTGAACCGCGCCTGCTCTCGCTCAAACGCGCGCTGCAGATCTACATCGAACACCGCCAGGAGATCATCACCCGGCGCTCGCGCTTTGAGCTCGAAAAAGCCAAGAACCGGGCGCACATCCTGGATGGTTTGCTCATCGCGCTGGCCAACCTGGATGATGTGATCAAGACCATCCGCGAGTCAAAAGACGCTGAGGTTGCCAAGGAACGCCTGATGACACGCTTTAAATTGACCGATGTCCAGGCGCAGGCCATCCTGGACATGCAGTTGAGGCGGCTCTCAGCGCTGGAACGCCAGAAGATCGAGGATGAGCACCGCGACTTACTGGCGCGTATCGATTTCCTGCAGGACCTGCTGGATCACCCTCAGAAGATACTGGGTTTGATCAAGGAAGACCTGGCAGCGATCACTGCGAAATACGGTGATGAACGGCGCACGAAGATCATCGCTGAAACCCACGAGGTACTAAAGGAAGAAGACCTGGTCACGGATGAATCCGTGCTGATCACCTTCACACGCAAAGGCTACATCAAGCGGGTTGCCGCCAGCCTTTACCGCTCACAGGGCAGGGGTGGGCGTGGTGTTTCAGGTCAGACGATCCGTGAAGAGGATCAGATCGAGTTTCTCATCCCGGCGCGCACACTCTACACCATCCTGTTCTTTTCGGATCGGGGCAAGGTGTACTCTGAAAAGGTGTACCAGATCCCCGACGCCAACCGTACCGACCGCGGCATACCGATCGTGAACGTGCTTTCGCTGGATAGCGGTGAACATATCACAGCCGCGGTCTCGGTGCCAAGTTTTGAGGAGGGTTCGTACTTCACAATGGCCACGCTTGCGGGCAGGGTGAAGCGGGTGGCGCTCGCAGAATTTGCCAGTGTCAGACCCTCAGGTTTGATCGCCATCTCGCTGGACGAAGGTGATGAACTGGGTTGGGTGCGCCTGACAAGCGGCAAGGACGAGATCATTTTGGTTACCCGCGGCGGGCAGGCACTGCGTATCTCTGAATCTGTGATCCGCAGCATGGGCAGGCCGGCGGCTGGTGTGACCGGTATCAAGCTTAAGGAGGGTGACCGGTTGGCTTCTATGGACGTGATCGAAGCAGGTGGTCAACTGCTGGTGGTGACTGAGCACGGTTTTGGAAAGCGCTCGGACCTGAAGGATTATCCCGCCAAGGGACGGGCAACAGGCGGTGTGGCAACGATCGACCAGAAGCACCTCCCCAGGGTGGGCCATATTTCATCAGCACGCGTGGTGCAGGTGGAGGATGAAGTGACGCTCATCTCCAGCGGGGGTGTGATGCTTCGTCTGAAAGTGAAAGATATTTCGTCGAGCGGCAGGGCTACCCGCGGATTCAAATTGATGGACCTGGGCGAGGAAGATGTGGTTGCTTCAGTGGCGCGCATCAACACCAAGGAGATCTCCAGCACCGAAGGTGAGGTTACCCCACCTGCAAGTGAGATAGTTGAGCCTGTAGGTGATAATCCTGCACTTGAAAGCGAAGAAACAGCTGCTGAGGATTGATAACCTGTAATTAACATAAATCCCGGTCCACGGACCGGGATTTTCTTTTGAATGGTTGGAGATCAGATCGGCGGCATAACCTTTTGAAATACGATAAGCAGGAAGATGCCGATAATGGCGACCATGAGGAAGAATACCAGGGCGATGATGAAGCGTTGAAAAGCCGTCATCCCCAAAAATGGCGGGCGTTCAATGGTGTATCTGCCATCGCGAATTCGTTCTTCTTCGAGCAGTTCCTCTTCGTAAGCGCTGTTCACGGAATTGCGCAGGTCATCAAGCATTATTACCTCCCGGGTCATTTGATCGCATTAGGCGCAGGTGGACATCACCAATGGTCACAGCGATAATCTCACCTGTTTCAGCAGTCAGCAGCAGCTGCCCTGAATCATTGATCCCCTTTATTTTACCAATGATCGCGTTTTTTTCGCAGTTTTCAATGCGCACCCACTGGTCTTTGAAGGCGAGATGATCCTGCCAGCGCTGCATGAAGGCAGCTGAACCGAGCTGCCCTCGCCAGTTATCAAGCGCGAGGAGTACTTCTTTGAGAATTGTGTAACGGTTCACCGGGTGCTTTGCAGCGGCTTCAAGGCAGGTGGCAGGAAAGCCTTGCTGCTCAGGCGGCGGGACCGACCCGCGGTTGATATTGATGCCGATGCCTGCAATGACCGCCCCGGGGAGAGAACCCTGCCAGGAGGATTCGACCAGGAT
>CAYMGO010000012.1:8113-37637 GCA_964390015.1 uncultured Anaerolinea sp.
TCAATCCTGTTCATGAAGCTATTCTACTATGTTAAACAACCAGAGCGGCATTTGCCGCTCTGGTTGTTGATCAAAGGGGGTATACCTGTAAGGCTTACTTCGCGTTGATCTTGATGGTCTTGGGTTTGGCTTCTTCTGCCTTGGGCAGGTGGATGGTGAGCACACCGTCTTTCATGCCCGCGCTGATCTTTTCTGTCACAACGGGATCGTTGACCTCGATGGAGCGGCTGAACTTACCCGCCGGCATCTCTGAGAAAAGATACTCCGATCCTTCCTCACGGATATCGCGGTACTCGCCATCGATCGAGAGGACTCCATTGTTGAACTGAATGTTGATCTCCTCGGTGGAAAGACCCGGCAACAGGGCGGTCAGCGTGTACTCGTTCTCGTTAACTTTCATTTCCATCGGGAAGGTCAGCATACGTTCCGGATTAAAGGAATTCTCAAGCATTTTTCTCATCATCCTGCGGCGTGATTCGGCGATCATTTCAGGGGTGCGAACATAAAGTGTCATTATTTGCCTCCGTAGCATTATTGTTAATATGCTGCCATTTTAGGCGCCGCGTATTAGAGGAGGATAAACATAATATAAAAAGGTTATTAATAATCACTTTCCGGCAAGCCGGTATTTGGATGTGGTATCATTCCGCCTGAGAAAAAGAGATGGAAGACAAGATCACGATCATTGAAGGACCGCCGCCGGTATTTGAAAAAATTGATGACGGCTGGGCGCTGGGACTGACAGAGAGCCCGGCTTACTACGGCATGGCGCTGACCCGCCTGCGCACCTTCAACGGCCCGGCGCTTGTCGAGCGCTGTCACCGCATGTGGAACCAGAACGAGCCGATCTTTTTGCATTACCGCAACGATATGGGGCTTGAAGAGCAGGTGCCCATCCTGGCGGCGCGGGCGAGCGAGGTGGATGAAGGGCAGATCCTTTTCCTCTGGATACGCTTCCCGTTGAGTTCTGCTGATGATGATTGAAAAGAAAATCGCGGCAGTTGACATACCCGGAATACTTCCGGGTATTTTGTTTAAAAAGTAAGAAACATCTGGGTGAGGGGGGCACCCAAATGTTTCTTGCTCTTAATATACAATAAATCCGGAATGTTTGCAAGGGGTAAAATAGAGAATGTAGCTTAAAATCAGGTGCCCCGGGAGGGACTCGAACTCTCAACCTAAGCGTTAGGAGTGCTTTGCTCTGTCCTATTGAGCTACCGGGGCAACAAAATGATTATATCATCTCGAAAACCGCGCTTCAAGGGTAAAAGCAGGAACCTGGAATGAAAAAAGAACACGATGAACATGTGAAAGTTGAGCTGGACATTATCGATTTTACCTTCGGCGGGGACGCTTTTGCCCGCTTGCCTGATGGCAAACCCGTTTTTGTTCCCTTTGCCATGCCGGGTGATCGGGTGAGGGTGCGCATCCCGGCGGCCTTCAAGGATTACTGCGTTGGTCAACTGGAGGAGGTGCTCCTGCCCGCGCCGGGGCGCATCGCTCCGCGCTGCCGTCATTACACCATCTGCGGCGGCTGCCATTACCAGCATCTCTCTTATGAGCAGCAATTGGAGGTGAAACACAAGATCGTCGCGGACCAGATGCGGCGCATCGGTAAGATCACTTCACCGCTTGTCAATGAGATCATTCCATCCCCTGATGAATGGAATTACCGCACCAGCATGCAATTTCACATTTCAGAAAATGGTAAGCCCGGGTTTCGGGAGAGCGCCAGCGCGGCTGTTGTCGAGATATGTGAATGCCATCTGCCCGTGACCGAGATCAACACGCTGTGGCCGCTGCTGGATGTTGACCAGGCCACGGGCGTCAGGCGGGTGCTGCTGCGCGCTGGTTCAGATGGCGAACTGTTGGCGGGATTGGAAGGCGAAACCGCGCTGCCGCCTGAATTCAGCGTTGATTTTCCGCTGTCGGTGCACTTTTTGGGCAGGGAGGGTGATTACCTGATGGCGGGTGACGCGCACAACGTGATGACCGTGAACGGGGTGGACTTCATGGTTTCGCCGCGTTCGTTCTTCCAGGTGAATTTGGCGCAGGCCGGCAGGATGGTGGATTACTTCCTCGCGAACGTTAGCGTCCACGCGGATGATATTGCACTCGACCTGTACAGCGGCGTCGGGTTGTTTTCGGCTTTTATGGCGCCGCGGGTGAAAGAACTGGTGGCGGTTGAATCCTCAGAAAGCGCGTGTGATGATTTCGCTGCCAACCTGGATAAACATGACAACGTGTCGCTGTATGTCGGCGGCGCGGAGCAGATCCTGCCCGGGCTGAAGGCATCGCCCAATCTTGTCATCGTGGATCCGCCGCGCGCCGGGCTGGCGAAGGGGGTTGTGGAGTATTTGATCAACAGCTCCGCCAGGGAACTGGTCTACGTTTCCTGCGACCCGGCGACGCTGGCACGGGACTGCAAGCGCCTGGTTGAAGGCGGGTTCACGATCCGCTCCATTCAGCCTTTCGACCTATTTCCACAGACTTACCATGTGGAGTGCGTGGTGCTGATGTCGCGGATAGTTAAATGAGCGGGAATATCATATTAATCAAATAATGAGAAGAGGAACTTTTATGACAAGCATTGGTAAGAATTCACCACCCTCCATGGATGAATGGCTGCGGGAAGCCAAGGCAGACGCGCTGGCCGCCCGGGAAGGCATGTATCTCGTCCACAACGGCGTGGTGCGCGAGACCGCAAAAGCCAGGGTGCGCCAGGGGGATGAGGAAGCCGCGCCGGTTTCGGGAATGGAATTTTGTTACGACGCGCAAAAGGTCGAAAAGGCGATTGCTGAAACGCGGGAAATGAAAGGCATTTTTCACGTTCGAGTCTGGCTTAACGAAGGCCGGCTTGAAGTGGGAGATGACATCATGTTCGTGTTGATCGGCGGCGACATCCGGCCAAACGTGATCGACGCGCTGCAGTTTCTGGTCGCCAGGATCAAGACGGAGTGTGTAACGGAAGTTGAACTGAAAGACTAAATACCTGAACTGTTACATGCACCTGCTGTGCGGTGAAATGAGATATC
This sequence comes from uncultured Anaerolinea sp., assembly GCA_964390015.1. GTDB lineage: Bacteria > Chloroflexota > Anaerolineae > Anaerolineales > Anaerolineaceae > UBA6107. The sequence continues at coordinate 11,149 of CAYMGO010000012.1, forward strand.
GGGAAAGATGTTCCCGTGAAGCAAAACGGACGTTGATGAAGTGCATTCAGAACGGCAAACAGGAAGGACAGGAAAAAATGAAAGCCATCCTCATTCCAGAATTCGGCGGACCTGAAGTGCTGCAAATAAAGGAGGTGGAAACACCTGCGATCAGCGAGAACCAGGTGCTGATCAGGGTGGCTGCCACCAGTGTCAACTACGCTGACATCCTCACAAGGCGGGGGCTTTACCACGCCGCGGGGAAACCGCCGATCATCCCGGGGATGGATGCGGCAGGGATCATTGACCGGGTGGGGAGTGGCGTGAAAAAATTCAAAGTCGGTCAGCGAGTGATCGCGCTGCCGAAAAACGGAAGTTACGCGGAATTCATTGCCGTGGATGAGAACCTGGCCTTTGCCTTACCGGACAATGTGGATATGATCGAAGCCGCCGCCTGCCCGCTGGTGGCATTCACGGCTTACAAGCTGCTGGCAGACGTGGGCAGACTGCAGCCGGCTGAGTCGGTGCTGATTCACGCCGCTTCAGGCGGTGTGGGTACGGCTGCCATTCAAATTGCGAAAATACTAGGCGCGGGGCTGGTCATCGGTACCGTGGGACGCGAGGCAAAGATCCCCGCCGCGCTGGAGGCAGGCGCTGATCACGTTCTTTTGATCGGTGAGGATTTCTCCATGGAGGTGAACCGCCTCACCGCCGGGCGGGGAGTAGATTTGATCCTTGATTCCATCGCCGGCGCGATCACCAAAAAGTGTCTTGCCTGCCTGGCCACGTACGGCAGGCTGGTCATTTTCGGCAGCGCCAGCGGAGAGGTGGGGCAGGTGGCAACAAATGAACTGCACGCCAGCTGCCGGGCGGTGCTCGGCTTCAGCCTGGGCACAACCAGGAACCACCGGCCTGAATTGCTGCAGGAGACCGCTGAAAAAGTATTGTCATATTTATCAGATGGCTCATTGAAGATGAAAGTTGATAATACCTTCAGCCTGGAGGACGCGGGGGCAGCGCATGCTTTGATGGAGAGCCGGCAGCACACCGGCAAGATTGTACTGCTGGTTGTGGCTTAGCTAAAAAAAACTGATCTCAACCACGTGAAAATTGCACGATTATTGCAACAGAACTGAAAGACTGGTCATCACATGTGGATGATCACACCGCTTTGGTTTTCACCTGGAGGAAAAATGAAAAGCGCATTCAAAATCCTGCCTGCAATATTACTGGTCATTGGCCTGCTTTCGTCCTGCAACCTTCCGCTTCTCCGCGGGGATAACGTGGATGAGAACGTACCGCCGAACCTGACGCTCACCGCGCTGTTCGACACCAGCATGAACATCCCGCTGACGGTGACACCGGCGCTGCCGACCGCAGAAGGGCTCACTCCGCCCACGGCGACTGTAGCAGAGATTCCCACACTGGCGCCCAGTTACACCCCAACAACGAATCCATTCCCCACCAACACCAGTGTGCCACCGACGCCTGAGGTAAGGCAGCGGGGGGGCACACTGATGAAAGCAGGATATCTCTCAACCGCTCCGGTGATGGACGGCACCTACGCGGAGTGGGTGGAGAAGACCAACAAGTACGCCGTTCCCCATGTGGTGTGGCAGCCTGCGAACTGGAAGAACATGGAAGACCTTGAGGGGGCTTTTGCCGCTGCCTGGGATGAAAAGTACCTGTACATCTCCGTAAAGGTGACCGATGATGTTTTCGTGCAGAACCGCAGCGGGGAGATGCTCTACCAGGGAGATTCGGTTGAGGTGCTGATCGATGCCAACCTGGACGGTGATTTCTACGTGAACAGCCTGAACAACGATGATTTCCAGTTTGGCATATCCCCCGGTAACCCGGATAAGGACATCGATCCAGAGGTTTATCTTTGGTATCCCGTAGGTCTCAAAGGGACCAAATCGCAGGTGCTGCTATCTTCTCAATTTGAGACCAGTCCCATCTACCGGGTGGAGATTGCCATCCCCTGGTCTTTACTGGGGGTCAGCCCGTACAACGGCCAGCACCTGGGTTTTGCAGTGTCGGTGAATGATAATGACAAGACCGGGGAGAACATCCAGCAAACGATGATCTCAAGCGCGCAGTACCGCAACTTCCTCGACCCGACGACCTGGGGCGAACTAGTGCTGGTCAAGTGAGATGCAAAGGTTGGTTGATTAATAATCAGCAGGCTGCCCAACGGGCAGCCTGTTTTTAGAATAAGATGGACGCGAGTTCCGCCCGATACTTGCGGGTGAGCTCGCCTTCGGGGTCAAGCAGCTCCAGCAGTGCTAAAAGCACGTTCCTGGCGCGGTCTTTGCGGTAGCGTCTATCCTGGCGAATTACTTCCAGCAGGCCATCGATCCCCGCGAGGGTGTTTCCGCGTGTGACCAGGCGAACGGAGTTCACAAAAACCGCGTCCAGATCATTTACAACAGGCAGTTGACCGTCTTCGAGGTCTTCCATCGCTTTGATCAGTGGGATGAGTTTTTCAGCGGAATTGAATTCGGGGCTGGCGGGAAAGTTGCGGTAGAGTGTGCGGGCGGCGGCAGCGTCACCCTCCAGCAGGTTGATTTTCATCAAACCCAGTTGGCTGGACGCGTGGTTCTCATCCAGGTCCAGTGCCTGCGCATATGCCTCCCTTGATTCCTTGAGGTCACCAAGGTTTAACAGGCTGATGCCTTTTTGCGCCAGCAGGTCAGATGGCCGGGGTGGCAGAATTCGGGCAAGAAATTCACGAACCACGTTTTCAGGCACCAGGCCGGAGAAATCAGAGACTTTACGCCCCTGGCTGAAGGCAATTACCGTGGGAATTGAGCGTACGCTGAAACGCAGCGCGAGAGTAGGGTTGGCGTCAACATCCACCTTGGCCAACCTGAATTCTCCCTGCGCCTGATCAGCCAGGCGTTCAAGGATGGGAGTGAGAACGCGGCAGGGTTTGCACCAATCCGCCCAAAAATCCACCACCACGGGGATGTTTTGTGAGTACGCGATCACGTCGTACTCGAAACTGGATTCGGTTACGGAAATGATGTTATCAGAAGACATTCCATCTCCCGTTTGCGGCAACCGCTTTACTCTCCATCTCCACCTTCATTGGATGGAGAGGCGGTAGGGTACTCAATCTTCAAGATCTCGCCATGGATGTCCAGGATCACGCGAAATCCCATCAAACCCAGGTATGCCCGGGTTTCTTCGGGAATGCCGTGATCGAGCATGAATTCGTATTGTTTGTCGATGTTCTTAAGCGAGGATTCAAGGATGGCATGCGAGAAAAGGTCATCCTGTCCCATCATTTTTGCCGCCTGGTCGGCGATCACATCTTCATTGCCTTCGACCTGTTTGAACAATGAACGGAGGATTTCGAGGTCGATAGGCCGGGAGGGTACGTGGCGCAAGAATCCATAATCATCGATGACATAACAGGGCTCATCGCCCACCATCGCGGTAGCGACCGGTCGGTCAAATTCGTCGCTCATTAATCCTTTGAACAATGGTTCAGCTGCCATAGCAATCTCTCCTCCCTTATTATAAAGCATACCTCACGAGAGGTTGTTCAGAGGAGGCAGCGAACCTAGATCACAATCTGAATGCTGGTCCCGCCAACCTTACTCACGAATTGTTCCTCGTATGGAACTACGGGAAGGGTCCAGCGGTAGAGCCATTTGGCGGTTTCGGACAACAGGTTGATACAGCCGTGGCTGCGTGGGCGGCCGAAGTCATTGTGCCAGAAGGTACCGTGAAAAGCCACACCTTCCTCTGTGAAGTAACACACCCACGGTACACCCGGCAGGTCGTACCCCCAGGCTGAAGCCAGGCTGCCGTTGACCATGTGGCGGGAGGGACGTTTGTAATCGGTGCGGAACTTTCCGGTGGGGGTGAGATAACCGTTGTAATATGCGGTACCGCCCGAGCAGCGCATCATCTGCACAGGTGTATCGCCCTCATAGGCCACGACTATCTGATCCTGAAGATGCACTTCCAGGCGTTTATCCTGGGGGGAAACCTGGGGGGAGATGGGCTCCACTTCAGATGCCGGGATGATGCGCAGGTGTGCGGGATTGACGTAATACCTGAACTTGTAAAAATCCTCGAGCACTTCGTACCAGAAATTTCCCTCGACATCCTGTGTAATCCCGGTTATCCAGTGAGTGGTGGAATAGTAGAGGCGATATGCGACCAGGTTTTTCAGCATCGGGTTCCAGATAGCGTCGGTGAAAGGCACTGTCACCTCAGCCAGGAGTCCTTTTTCAGGAACATGTTCAACTCTATCGTTGAGGTCAATTTTCACCGGCTGCACCGAACCGGAATGCACGAACCCCTGTCCATCCAGCTGGTACCACACACGGTTGTGACTGGGTTCTTCAGCACTGATCTCCACTTTGGTGATCGGCATCACCAGGTCTTTCCAAAGCGTACGCAGCGGTTTCCCCTCCAGGGAAGGGGCGGGGAACATATCGACTTTGTTGGTGGTGATGCGGCCGAGCGTGTCGGGGGTATCCTGCAGGGAGAGTGACTGCGCATAGGCGTAAGTTGAGCGGCTGATGGCCAACAGCGAGAGGACCGAAGCGCTGCTGAGCCTCAGGAATTCACGCCGGGACATACCGCGAACATCTAATGCGTTTGCCATTTCTCAATCATGCACGTTCACAATTGTGCCAACATCTGCGAAGTCGAACAACCAGGCAGCTTCACTGGTGCGCATGTTGACGCAGCCGTGGCTCATGGGGGTGCCGAAGTTGTCGTGCCAATAGGTGCCGTGGATTCCGTACCCTTTATAAAAGTACATGGTATAGGGCACATCCGGCAGGTAGTAATCATCTCCACGCATGTCAGTGTAATAATATTTCACGTATATCTGGTACTCGCCGGTGACCGTGGGATGTAACCAGGTGCCGGTGGAAACGAGGAACGACGCGACCACTGTGTCGCCATCGTAAGCGTACAACATCTGTTCACTCAGGTTGATGTCAATCCAGTGCCCGTCATTATCCGTGTCAACGGCGATGGGCTCCTGCGTGGCTGGCGGCAGGGTTGGCCATGGGGTATCTGTTGGCAGGGGAGTGAAGGTGGCCGTTGGGGTAAAGGTAGCTGTAGGCGTTGGGGTTGGTGTGGAGGTGGGTGTTGCGGTTGGTGTAGGTGTGGCGGTTGCCGTGGCAGTGGGCGTGAGGCTAGGTTTTACCAGCATATCTCCGGGGATAGGCGCGGCGGAACTGCGGGCGAGCGCGATCCAGCCGGGGAGTATTGCCCAAATGATGAAGGCGGCAAGTGCAATCAGCGCGGCGACCAGCAGGAAAATGACCCATTGTTTGCGCTTCTTTTTCTTTACTGCAGGTTTTCCCGGTCTTGCGGCAGCCGCCTGACTTGACGTCATGGGTTGGCGAATTTTTTCAGATGTTTTGGGCGCTTCTGCCGGGGCAACCGCCGCGGGTGTGATAGGGATTGGTTGTGTTTCATCTTCTGCAGGCTTTTGTGCAGGAGGTTCTACTGCAACAGGTTTCTGTTCTGCGGGTTCTGCAGCTGCAGGTTCTTCGATGGATGTACGGGCGAGGCGGTTGAGTGCCCACTGCATCCCTTGCGTTGCCCTCTCGCTCGTTGGATTGATAGAAAGCGCCTTTTGCAGGAACTTGATGCTCTCTGCAGGTTGTGAAACGGCCGCCAGCAACAGCCAGGGTTCTTCACGATTGGGGGCTAATTGAGAAGCGTCGGCTGCCCAACGCCTAACCGCTGCGAGGTCGCGGGTTTTTAGGGCTGCCTGGGCGTTAATGATTGCCTGTTTGTAGGCGAGGAATTCCTGTTCGTTCATGGCAAGGGGGTGGGTTGAGTGAGGGTCACATTTTCATTGCGGATGTAGCACAGCAGCCCATTCACAATCCCCTGGGCGATCAGGTCTGGATTCTCGGTCAGGATTTGTCTATCAAGGTTTAGAAAACCGGTTTCAATGATCGCGGCCGTGGTCTCAGTGTGGATTTCGTCAAAGGCATGGTAATTGGTCATGTCCTCTGATGACGAATTGGGCATGTAGGTAAGTCCGGTTGTCTGTTGGTACCGGTCTGCGATGCACAGGGTAAGGCGGGTCGCCTTTTCAGGGTATAGGCTGTGTATGGCCGCGGCTACTTTAAATCCTGTAGCTTCTTCGTGGAGAAAATCACAGGTATCCGCGTGGATTGAAACCAAGGCCATGGCCTTGTATTGTGAAAGTTTGCCGTCAAATTCCTCAAGCAGGTCAACGTTGTACCCTTCAGCGATGAGCTTCTGCTGAACCAGCGACGCGATCTGCAGATTAACCTGTTCCTCAGTGAGCCCATCAGGGCACACCGCGCCGGAATCGTTCTTCCAGTGGCCGGAAACGATGCCAATAGGCAGGGCTGCGACCGCGGGGGTGTTTACCATTAAGGGGGCGGTTACAGTGGGATTCGCCTGCCAGGCCTGGAAAATGCGGTCGAACATATCGCCTGAAAAAAGGTTATTGGGGGTGAAAAGTGTGAAGAGTGATGCAAGTAAAAAAGCTGTGACGAGGATCGATTGGATACCTCCCCAGATGCTGAAGGGCTTGTTCGGTTCCGGATCCATGCGCTCCTGGGGACCAGTCTGTTCTTCTTCCTCCTGCGGCAGCGGTTCCAGCGGAGGTTCAACAGCATCAAATACAGAATCGTCGCTCATACGATCTCCCAGATGAATTATAGCAAGGTTTGTGCCATAATCAGCAAATTCCCGCAGCCGAACACTTGACTTTGACCCGCAGCCTTAGTATAAAAAGTAAGAGGAGCCATCATTTATGTTTATAAAAACCGATCTGCGACAGGTGATGCAGCGCTGGCCAAGCGGTGTGGCCATACTCACGACCAGGGATGGAGACACGATTTACGGCATGACGGTAGGTTCTTTCACCTCCGTTTCAATTGACCCACCGCTGGTAACCGTAACGATGTCAAACAAAACCCGCTCAAAAGATATGGTTGACCACAGCGGCTTTTTTGCCCTCAATCTGTTGACTGAGGAGCAGCAGGAACTCGCTGATGTGTTCGCCGGCAGGATCCCGGACCACAAGGATCGTTTTGATGGGGTGAACGTGACGGCGGGTCTTAACCAGATCCCGCTCATCATTGAGGCGGCCGCGCACCTGGAGTGCCGAGTTGTTCACACTTACGCGATGGAGAATTCCACCCTGTATGTAGCCGAGGTGATGAGAGCTGAAAAGGCGCAGGACGCACAACCGCTGGTGTACTTTAACCGTGATTATCACAGGATAACCAAATGAACGTGCCTTTGACTGAACTGGAAAAACAGTACCTCCTGCAGCTGGCAAGAGATACGATCACAAACGCGTTGCACCAACAGCCGGAACCTGAAATTGATGAGGAAACACTCTCATCCGCGCTGCGCGAACCCGGGGCTTCCTTTGTGACCCTTACTATCAACGGCAACTTGCGAGGGTGCATCGGCAGCCTTGAAGCCCACCAGGGACTTGCTTTGGATGTACGCGAGCACGCCTACCAGGCGGCTTTTGAAGATTACCGTTTTTCCCCGCTTAGTATCGCAGAGCTGACACGGACCACAATCGAGGTTTCGCGCCTGACAACACCGGTTGACCTGCCATACGAATTTCCGGCTGACCTGCCGCGTCTGCTGAAACCTGGCAGAGATGGGGTGATATTGCAGGATGGGTTCAGACGGGCAACATTCCTGCCCCAGGTATGGGAGCAACTGCCTGAGTTAGAAGATTTCCTTAGTCACCTATGCGCCAAGATGGGCGCTCCGGCAGACTTGTGGAAAAAAAAGACGCTGCAGGTAAAAACCTACAGCGTTGAAGAATTTCACGAATAGGGAATAAAGATCCCCGCTTTTGGCTAAGAGCCTGGTTTAGAAGTGGTGGGTCTCGAGCACGTTCAGCACGAAGATCCTGCAGCGCTTCTGCGATTCATCTTCGGTTCTCGGGAAGCACTCACGCATAACTGCCAGGGCATTTGCGAGTTTCTCGTCCTCAAAAACACACAGCAGTGTGGTTTGTCCTCGCCTGAGGAATCCACCGGTCGAAGCAATAGTGGTGACGCGGAAATCGGCGCGCGTCAGGGCATGGGTGACCATCTCCGAGTCTTCATCGTTCACAATGGCTATGATCATCTTCATGGCTATAACTCCTCGTAATGTTCAACTTCAAGTGCAAAAACGGTCGCGCCTCCGACGGTAACGGGAGTGGGCGCGGGGAGGGGAAGCGGGGCGCTTTCTAGCGGGACCGCGATGTATTCGATGCGCTGACGGCAGTTTTCCTGCAATGCTTCCAGGATCTGCTGCTGTTGTTCCTGGGGAATGCCGATCAGCAGGGTAGCGTTGCGCCGACCCAGAAATGCGCCTGTGCTGGGCAGCCGGGTTAAGGAAATGTTCATGTCATTCAAGATCTTCTCCACAATATCAGCATCTTGCGCCTGAACGACCGCCATTAAAAGTGTATTTGGGGTTGCAGTTGGCTGTTCCGTCATGACCATTCTCCTCCTTCCTTGCTTATTCCAGTAGTATTTTGTTGATCCCTGGCTGGTTCAGGTAGATCACCTCACCAGACTGCATATGCACCTCGGTCAAATTATGCCTGATCAACAGTTCAAGTTGATTATATTGTACCGTAACTGGTGCTTGTTTTCCATCATAATGCGCGATCACGATCTCGTTATTTGACAGTTTCATCAGTCCATGCAGCTTTAAAAACAGCCTTAGCGGAACAAGGTCTTCTATCCTCATTGTTGAACAACGGGAGAGATCCGCCAGGGCAGATTGTGCTCCGTTTTGTTGCTGCACAAAATGATGATTGAACAATTGCTCAGCGAGCTCGTAATTACCGTACCTCGCCAGACCTTCGATGATCATGGCGGTCATGTAAGATGGGATCATCAGGGGAGGATCGGTATAAGGCGAGGCGAACACGGAGATGCCGCCACTGGCGAGATGTGACTTTATTCTTGAGCGCAATATTTGCCTGGATACCTTCCCGGTTGCTGGAAGCCCTGCGTGAAGTGCGACGAGGTCGAGAATATCAGGGTGTGCCATGTCCACCAGGCCGATCTCCCCGGCAGCATCATCAGGCATTTTCATGATGCTGATGGATTCGATGAAATCAAAAACCTCGCGGGAGACAAATAAATGAGAAAATCCCAGGTGTTGGAAATCCCCGGCCTTAATGTTCATTTCCAGGTAAGCGCCTGCAACGAAACCTGAAATACTGCAGCAAAGATCCGCGGGCAATTTCCCCTGGTGGTCCAGGCGCAGGTAAATCCTCCCGGGGTGAGGTAAATTGTGCTTTAACCTGGGGAGCCCGGCACACTTAAAGCTGGTGAGAATCGTCCTGGGTTGCACGCTGGCAGAGGATTTGCCGGGTAGACGATGTTCATCTGCTGTCTCTTCCAGTATCGTTGTCGCTTCCACTTTCAAACGGTTAAGAATTTTTTCCAGCCATTCCCGGTCGTCCTCCCGGTTGATCAGCTCTGCGATGTGCAGCAGTTCAGACACTTCACGGTACAACAACGAAAGAAGAAAAATGTTGTGTGGATTTGTTAGCCTGATCCACAAGTCGACCAATTCAGCGTTGGTTTCAGGAGGAATATCATCAAATCCGAGTTGCACGGGGTGGGATAATTCACTAATGATCAGATCACCGGATTCATCCAACTTCAGCCAGGTTTTCAGAAAGGCGAGGAGGTGGGGGTAGATTCCCTCCAACCATGAGTTGTCATTCAAATATCGGTTGAGGTCAGAAACCAGTGCGACCAACATGGGTAGAGAAGAGAGACCGGTGAGGTTGTGATTGACACTGGCTCTGAGGTCGATGCGACCATCCTGCTGTTGGATCTTCAGAAAGTTCTGCAGCAAGCCTTTCACCACATCAGGTTGACCTGGCAGCAGGGTAAGCGAAAGCAGGTAGATTTCGGGCAGGGTCTGACCACTCCATTCCGGCTGCGCTTCGAGGATATTCTCCGAGGGGTAATTGCCGGTATCCGGTGAACGGTCAGATACATATGTGATATGGGCATGTTTTCGCACCGCCGGCATGAGCAGCTGTAAAGCGCGTTCCTGTGAATGTTGAAGTTGTTCTGCGGCTTTCCCCCTGGGAGACAGGCAATAAACTTTCAACCGTTTATCCGCCATCTCGATCTTGATCTGCTCAAGATCGAGCGAGCTCGAGGAATACTGCCGCGCCTGCTGGGTGGATGCTTCAAAAGATGGGAGAGAAGCCATTGCCCAGGTCACCTGGCGCCTGGTGCCGGGCATCAACAGGATCTTGTTCCCCAACCCTGGAAGATCAGTGATGGTGGGTACTGCTCCTCCTGTGAGGTAAAAGACCGGGTGAAGACCGGCACATTCACCCTGCATGATGACGTTCATCCCGGCATTGGCGTGCCTCATGGGGCTGCCGCCCTGCAGCGGCTGGAGTTGGACGCGCCAATCAATGTCAACGGTGAGTGTGTTTTTGCCATTGTTGTTACAGGTTACCTGTCCGACCAGCACCTGTGAATCTGGAACCCAGATGCGGTACTCAACGTCTAAGGAGGGAAAGGGTGATATCATCAAGTTTACGAAACAGGCGGATGAAAAAGCCACAACAGGGTGGGAATGAAACCTTTCAGGCTCCTGGAGCACCAGGTCTTCGATAGAGAATTGCGGGAAAATATGCATGCGCGCCGCACGCAATCCATAGGTTGTGAGCAAAGAAACTGCTTTGGGCTCACCGATCCCGGTTCCAAGCGCCCAACACTGGTCATTGAGGATAGACTGATGTCCAAAACGCACATCTGCGCAAAGAAAGCGGCATAACTGATGCTGCGAAACAGGGGTTAACATTAAAGACATTGTATGAGCACATGCTCTCGAGGTCAATTGAATTATGCTAGAATCGATATAATGATGCAAGAGGCGCTGCGAAAATGACTGATAATATGAATCCAACCGCCGATAATCCGGCGTATCCCAATAAAAATATCGACCCATCACTGCCGAATATCGGTCGCTTCCAGAATCTTCCTGATTCTGAAGAGCCGCCGGGGTTCACCTGGCAGTTCAGCAAGGATAAGAGCAATTATCAGGAGACTGTTCCTGTTGTACCACCAGCCGCTGAATCCGGGGACCAACAGGCTGGTGGAACCAACGATGACGTGCCGGAGGAAGCGCAGACTGCTGCAGAACCGGTTGGCGAAACAGAACCCAATACACCGAAGGAAGCAATTCCTGAGCCGCCCGGGGAATATTTTGTTGATGAATCCAATGATGAACAGCCTACCCTCGCCACGCCACCGCTGACCCCTGTGCTGCCAGCGGCAGTTGAAATGCTGTCTGAAAAGTTCACCCCACCCGCGGGTGCAAGCGACCCATTGCCCAATAAGGTTGACGAAGTGGATCTCTCGGCGACAATCGTCACGCCTGCTGCCCTCCAGGTTAACAAAGCCGGCACAAAGCCAGTGAATAAGAGCCCCGTTGTCCCTCCTGCTCAGCCTGCCAGGGCGGCGGGAAAAGGTAAAAAAACACCCCCTCCGAAAAAATCGAAAAAATCAGCTTTTGATTTCGGCGGCTGCCTGGTGAAGGTCATTGTGATCATGCTGTTCGTGGTCGTGCTGGGGATCATTATCGCCGGTGTCTTCTTCGTCTATCAGTATTACACGATCGCGTCGACATTGCCCAGCGTGGAAGACATCCGCAATTACGCTTCTCAATTTGAAACCACACGATTCTATGACCGCAACGGGCAGGTGCTTTACGAAATGATCGACCCGAACGCCGGGCGCAGAACGTACACACCGTTGGAAGAAATATCTCCTTATGTGCTCGCGGCGACCCTCGCCATTGAGGATAAGGAGTTTTATAACCATCCCGGATTTGATCTGCTCGCGCTCATAAGGGCGATGGTTACCAACTACACCAGCGGCGAAGTGGTCTCAGGCGCATCAACCATCACCCAGCAGCTGGCGAGAACCTTGTTCTTCACGCCTGAAGAGAGGGTGGAGGTCTCATACCGCCGCAAGGCAAAAGAGATCATCCTTTCCTCAGAAATCACCAGGCGATACACCAAGGATGAGATTCTGGAACTCTACTTGAATGAAATCAATTACGGCAACCTGGCGTACGGCATCGAAGCTGCCGCTGAGACCTACTTTAATACGACCGCCAAAGAATTGACGCTCGCCCAGTCGGCCTTCCTGGTCGGGCTGCCCCAGGCACCAAGCGTATACGATATTTTTACCAACCGGGAAATGACTTTAGTCCGCAATAAACAGGTGTTAACTGCCATGTACAACCTCGCCCAGGAAAAAAACTGCATTTGGGTAAGCAACAGCCCTCAGCGCATTTGCCTGGAGGCACAGCAGGCGGCGGACGCCTATATCTGGATCGATAACTATGAGTTCAAAATCAGGGCGAACCCCATGGTCTATCCGCATTGGGTCACTTACATCAGGTATTTACTCGAAACCCAATATGACCCTCAGATGATCTATCGCTCGGGTTTCAGGGTTTACACCACGCTCGACCCGCACCTGCAGCTTGAAGCTGATCGTATCGTCAAGGAACAGGTGGAGGCGTTGGCTGATCGTGATGTGACAGACGGTGCGCTGGTGGCGATCGACCCGGAAACCGGTGAGATCCTTGCCATGACCGGTTCAGCCGATTTTTACAACGACGAGATCGCCGGGCAGATCAACATGGCGTTGCAGCCGCGCCAACCGGGTTCCTCCATCAAGCCTCTCACTTACGCCGCGGCCTTTGAAAAAGGGTGGACGCCTGCCACAGTGTTGTGGGATGTACCGAGCGAGTTTCCTCCTTCAGGTGATCCGAACGATACCCGTGATCCCTATAAGCCGGTGAACTATGATAGCAGGTTCCACGGACCTGTTTCTGTGAGATCTGCGCTGGCGAACTCCTACAACGTACCTGCGGTAAAAGCACTGCAATTCACCGGTATTTATGACAACCCCGCCACCATCGAAGCGGATGGTTTGATCGCGTTTGCTCGCCGGCTGGGTATTACCACCCTTGAACGCAACGATTACGGGTTATCGCTGACGCTGGGCGGTGGTGAGGTCACTTTATTTGACATGACCACAGCCTTCAGCGTTTTTGCCAACAATGGGAAAAAGATAGAACCCGTGGCGATCACCCGCATTGAGGACCACGAAGGCAACCTGATTTACGAGGCGAAACCACAGGAACCGGAACAGGTGATGCGTGCTGAGCATGCCTATCTGATCACTTCCATACTATCAGACGCAGCTGCACGGGCACCGATGTTTGGTACGGACTCGATATTGAACCTGCCATTTCCGGCTGCAGCCAAGACTGGTACAACCAACGAGTATCGTGATAACTGGACCATCGGTTACACCCCGGACCTGGTGACAGGGGTTTGGGTGGGGAACGCAGATAATTCTCCCATGGTCGACACTTCAGGTGTTGCTGGAGCCGCGCCGATCTGGAACGCTTTCATGAATTCTGCCATCCCCTACCTCACCAGCAACGCGCCTGCCAATTTCGCCCGGCCTGAAGGCATTATCGAAAAAGAGATCTGCGTTCACTCTGGCGCTGAACCCTCTGAGGATTGCAACGACCGCAGGAAAGAGTTTTTCGCGGCTGATCAACTCCCACCATCGAGCGATGAGGACTTGTGGAAACGCGTTAAGTTGGATACCTGGACCAATTTGAAGGCTTCATCTGCTTGCGAGGGATACACAGAGACCAAGCTTGTGCTCAACGTGACCGATAAATGGGCTAAAGAGTGGATCAAAGACTCTGATCAGGGGAAAGCCTGGCTCGAGAAGCTTGATTTTCCGACCCCTGTTATTTTCGTCCCCGAAAGAGAATGCCGCGCGGACGATCCTCGTCCGACCCTTCTGTTCGTGGGTCTGAATGATGGCGAGACGATCACTTCTGATAAGTTGGACATATACGCGGTGGTAGACGCGACAAAAAATTTCGATGAGTTCTACCTGGAATATGGCGAAGGCAAGGATCCAAAAAAATGGAAGACCCTGGTGGAACCGGGTGGAGAGGCGTCGGCCAATCCGCAGAAACTGCTCACCTGGAACCTGTTGAAGGTCAAGAACGGTGTGGTCACACTGCGCCTATACATGACCTCAACCAGGAACGGACACGCTGAAAAGCTGCTGCGGCTCAACTTGCAGGTGCCCACGCGCACGCCCACAAATACTCCCACGCCGACTCCGACACCCACCAATACACCGACGCCGACGATCACACCGACACCCACGTCTACTGAAACACCCACGCCCACAGAGACGCTGACGCCAACGCCGCTATTCCCGACCATTGACGCGATCTTGCAGACTTTGATCCCGCCACCTGGCGGCTGATCGATATTTTAGGCCAGGTTATTTGTTGATTTTGCGCCGCGGGAATATGCTGATGGGTTCGTTCCGGGCAAAAAACCGATCCAGCCCCTGACCTTCAAGCGCAAGTACCCTGCTGTTGGCAAAAAATGCGAAATTAAAACCAGTGAGGTCCCCGACCGACTTGCCGGGGATGGGCATAAGCCGGGCAGTGAGTGGTTTGCCAAGTCGAATGGATATGGCGCCGACATCCATAAGGACAGCGCGGAGTTGATCGACGGTTGTATCGCCAGCCAGGGGGATGGTATCCAGTCCGGTACCGCACAGGGTTGAATAGAGCATCAAGTCCTTGACAGATAACAGGTTCTCGGCGGCTCTTTTCGCCAGGACGGAATCCTCAAGCAACGGCAGCATCATCCCATTGAAGCCGGCCTTCCGCCACCTGCCTCTATCCAGCGTATCAGCGATAAAAGCGATGGCTGCCATTGAGCCGATACCGCCGATGTGTGCCAATCCCAGGCGCTCCGCTGCCCCGCCCAGTGAACACCAATCCTCCGGGAATGGCGCGGGGGAGAAATCAAACCCCTTGAAATTGATACCGGTACTTACCAAAGCAGGCCGAATAATATCCTCTAATTCGCGAGCAGTTTGTTCCAGCAACGCGAGCAGATGCTGCCTGCACTCCTCAAGGCTGCACTGAGCGGAAAAGGCTTCCAACACCGTGTCAGCACACTCCACCGCGAGCGATACCGCTGGGGCTGAACCCAGGCGATGGAACGCCGCCGGCAGGAAAGGCGTCCACGGGTGAACATTGGCAAGCGCAGCGAACCTCAGGTTGGCAAACCCGTCCGCTGAAACACGCGCCGTCTGGTGAATAACGCGAGCGGCAGCCAACGCTGCGCCAGGGTAAAGGGAGTTGTTCTCAGCGATCACAGCGCTAAAGAAAGCGTTTTCAGTCGCGCTGACCATCTCAGGGATCACACCGTATGACCATGGAGAACCGGGAAGAGCTGGGCCCAGCGCCAGGTACTGCCAGCCCAGAGCTGAGGCACTTCGCTCGAGGCGGGTAACCCGTTTTATCATTTCAGCCGTTGTCTGTTCCTTCAGATAATGCGGGAAGGGCGATGTGGCCAGCCGGGTGGATTGCACGGGGAGCAGATGGCTGATGGCAGTCTTTAAGTTTTCGCTGACTTCTGCAAGTTTATGAAGCTGGTGCTCTGCGCGGGGTGAACCTGGGTCATAGAAACTGGTGATGGAACGGATCCTCATATGTTCCTCTGGCGCAGCATTTCGTATAGCAACAATGAAGCTGCCACTCCGGCGTTCAGTGACTCGAACGCACCGGGCATGGGAATGTGAATTGAGGCATCAGCGAGTTCTCGCGCCTGTTCACCCGCGCCTTCAGCCTCTCCACCGATGATCAGGGCGAGCGGGCGGGTCAGGTCTGTCTGCCACATGCTGTCACCGGCATCAACCTCGGCCAGCAGCACCTGCAGAGGCGGGTCTGCCTGTTCCTTGCAGTATTTTCTAATCTCAGTCCAGGAGTTCTGGCGGATTGCCAGGTGGAAGTGGGCGCCCATGCCCGCGCGCACGACCTTAGGCATGAAAGGGTCGACGCTCCCGGGGGAAAGGAACACTGTGCTCACACCTGCAGCAGCCGCGCTGCGCAGCATCGTGCCCATGTTTCCCGGGTCGCGCACCTGGTCGATGATCAAAACAGGCTCGATACTGCCCGGCAGCGGGATCATATCCTGCGGGAGGACAAGCAGAATACCCTGGGGAGTTTCAGTATCTGAGAGCCTGTCGAGGATATCAGTGCGTACTTCAATTACCTCGAGTTGCGATTGCTGAAAGTGGCGTAACAACTGCTCTCCCCGCGGAGATATGCGGTTGCTGTAAAAAATTGAACGTGGTTGGATCTTTCGTTGAAGTGCCTCCTCCGCCAGGCGCACACCTTCTACAACAAACAAGCCGGTTTCACCACGCGCTGAGCGGTTGGAGATCAGGTCTCGAACGAATTGGATCTTCGGATTTTTAAAAGAGGTCAAAATCTCATTGGCAGGTTTCATCGATTAAATTCTACCCGATTGCTGATTAAAAAGAAAACGGGATGGGGTAAGCCATCCCGTTATTGATGTTTTCAGAATTATGCTGATCTTGCTTTTTGCACGACCGCAGTGAAAGCCTGGGGATCGCGGGCGGCGAGGTCAGCGAGCATCTTGCGATTGAGCAGGATGTTGGCTTTGCGCAGTCCGTAGATCAACTGGCTGTAGGTGATCCCGTTCTGGCGGGCGCCAGCGTTGATGCGGGTAATCCACAACCGGCGCAGATCGCGTTTGCGAATGCGGCGATCTCTTGAGGCGTACCACATGCTTTTAAGGCGGGCTTCGTTGGCGCGGCGGATCAGGCGATGCCTGCTGCCGAACTGCCCCTTGGTGAATTGCAGAACTCTTTTATGACGACGATGACTTGTAAAGCCACTTTTTACACGAGCCATTGATTACTCCTTTGCGAACCCCTGGGCGCCGGCCAAATGACCAGTTGTGAGCACCCAACAGCCGCACAAATGCGGATACGACAGGTCAGTATCTCAAATCACTTCATGTTGGGATTGAGACGTTTGACGCGCTGGATGATCTTGTCGCCCTGGACAGGGATCATTTCAGCAAACATGGCTTTGGCGCGTTTGGAAGTGCGGCGCCTGAGGTGGCTTTTTCCGCCCTTGGTGCGCACTAAGAGGCCAGAACCCGTCAGGCGAAATCGCTTGGAAGTCGCTTTGTGGGTCTTTAACTTGAACTTACTGGTTTTCAACTTGCGTGGCACAGCATACTCCTCTCAACAAATTACGCGCTTTAGAACGCGACCGCGAATTATACCAGAATTCGATCATTCCGGGGAATTCTTGTCTTGATTTTGATTAACTTATTCGGAAAACAGATCAGGCTTTTTCAGGAGCTTCTTTCATCTCCGGTTCTGCGATTTCTTTCTTTTCCGGTTCTGCGGATTCTTTTTTCTCCGGTTTTGCGGTTTCTTTCTTCTTCGATTCTACACTTTCGTTCTTGTCTTGCTCAACAACCTTTTTCTTACCTGGTTTGGAGGGAGCCAGCACCATGCCCATTGTGCGGCCTTCCATGTTAGGAGCCTGTTCGATAGTAGCGATGTCGCCTAATTCTTCGGCAATCTCCCTCAGGTCTTCCAGCGCAATCTCCGGGTAGGTGATCTCACGCCCCCTGAAACGGATGGTCACTTTGACCTTGTTGCCTTCCAAAAGCCAGCGTCGGGCATCGCGGGTCTTGAATCCGCGATGGTGTTCGTTAGTCTTCGGGCGCAAGCGGATCTCTTTTATCTCGATCTTGGTCTGGGCTTTGCGGGCTTCCTTTTCTTTTTTGGTGCGTTCATATAGGAATTTTCCGAAATCCATGACGCGGCAGACCGGTGGCTCTGAGAGCGGTGCGACTTCCACCAGGTCGAGCTCAGCTTCACGCGCAATTTGTAACGCTTTCTGGATGGGCACGACCCCGATATTTTCATTCTGGGGTCCGATCAAACGAACTTCTGCGACCTTGATCAACTCATTTACACGGAAATTTTGGGTACTGATGGTCTTCTCCTGTTAGATAAATTTAAGACAAGCCCGTTCCGTTAACGGGCGAAAGCTAAATTTGATAATACCATAATTCCGAATTACTAGTCAACTGGATGAGGATATCAATTTTCACAAGGTGGTTCTATGAATTCAAGGTACCGGCGATACGAAAGGTCGAGATTCGCGTATTTACCGCGGTAGGATTCCGGCAGCAGGCGGGCAATCTCATACATGATGGCGTCGGTCATCTCCTGGCGCGTCAGTCGATCGGGGTTGCCGCTGATCTGCTTCAACCTGAAAGGTTGACCTGCTTTGAGCATCATGGGAGTGCGGCGGTATCTTTTGAAGTTCATCTTAAAGTTCTCATTGCCGTAGAAGACGAATGGCATTATTGGCGCGCCTGTCCGTAGTGCCAGGAAAACGATTCCGGGGTAACCGGTGTTGAGCTTGCCATCATTTGACCTGGTCCCTTCAGGAGCAATGGCAATGATCTTGCCATCGGATAGCGCTTCTTCGGCCATTTTGAATGCGTTAAAGTCAACCTCTCCGCGATTGATAGGGATGGCTTTCCAGGCGTTGAAAAGCACGCGCATGATGAAACTGTCCCAGGTTTCAATCTTGGCAAATGCGGTTACCGGGCGTGGATGTAGATGGCTAAAACCCACCGGAGCGTCGAGCCAATTGATGTGATTGGTGGCCATGATCAGTGGCCCTCTCATCGGGACGGAATTTACAGCGGAATCATCGATGCGCATAAATGCGCGCAGGATGGCTTTGATGGGAGGGTTGATGTGAGCCGCAGTGAGCATTAAGCCTCGAGCCGGGTGATTATCTCAAGCGCGCGCGGCAGGAGTTCGACGACAATTTCCTGCCCTTCTTCGCACACAGTGTTGCCGTCCGCGTGGATGGGCAGTGTGCCCTTCTCTGCGGTGATAACGATCCTATCCGCCCTGCCAGTGGTGACTGCTGGATCGGCTTCGTGAGTGCCTTTCATGAATTTGCCAACAAGGCCAAACATGGCCAACTGTGGGACTTCGCGCACGATGCAGATATTCAACATGCCATCGGTGTTGGAGGCTGATGGTGCCATCATAAAGCCACCACCCATTCTCCTGCCGTTCATGATCGAGACCATCAATGCATTAAATTTAAGGCTTTCTTCCCCGTATTTAACCACAACCGTGGGCGGCTTAAAGTAAATAAAAATGGTTTTCAGCGCGGCCACCAGGTAAGAGGGCATGCCTGTTAATTTCATTTTGGCGGCGATGAATCCCACTACCGCGTCAAAACCCACGCCTATGCCGTTGCCGAAGTACATTCCATCCGGATAGTCTCCTCCACTGACCCGGCCGATGTCGATCCATTTGCGCGGGAGAGAAGCGAGGAGGGCGCAAGCTTCTTCAAAATCAGCGGGGATATTTGCGCCGAAGGAGAAATCGTTACCCCTGCCGACCGGGATGACACCCATCACCGGTAAAAATCCCCCTGATGCCCTGTTTTGCATCAGGCCATTGAGTACCTCGTTGGCCGTGCCATCACCGCCGGCGGCGATCACGTAGTCGTACTCTTGCTCGGCTGCCTTGCGGGCAAGCTCGATACCATGCCCGGGATAATCGGTCATCGTGATGTCGAAGTTCAGGTCGTATTGCGCCAGTAATTCCTTAATGCGCGGAAGAGATCTGAGCGCATTGCCCTTGCCGGCGATTGGGTTGAGGATGATCAGGTAACGGGACATTTTTCTCCAGGTAGTACGCGAATTAACAGCAGTTCATACCATATTTTAATTTCAAAAAACGTGTTCTGATAACTGATAACACCCAATAAGCCGATATGATGCGAAGTCTCTACACTGTTCAGGAAAGGAACCGGAGCTTCGCCGCAAAATGCGAAAACAATTGTTATTAAAAAACCACCCACAAGGATGGCATTTTGTGGTGGGCGGTATAGGACTCGAACCTACGACCTTTGCGATGTCAACGCAACGCTCTAACCAACTGAGCTAACCGCCCGGTGTTGCTTATTATAATGGATTTTCCTTTTATGACAATGGTGACATTTATAAGCGACTAGCTTAACTGATATTTACAACTCCGGCCCAGAGGATCGTGAATTTGGGCTGCGGCAGGTCGTGACCGGGAGGTGAGAGATGACCGATGGCAACGATCAGCTTCTGCCCTTTTTGGAAGCCCGTGAAGCGCCGCGATCCATACATGGGCACCAGGTTGGCTGCATTTATTGTGTAAAGCGAGCGGTCAGGCTCGTACGCCATGGCGTAGAGCTGATCTTTGCCGATGACAATCTGGATGATGTTGGGGGAGGAGAAATCCACTCCATGGGGAATGGTGAATTCAAAACCATTGGTGGAGAGCCTGAAACCATCGCGATTGCTGATCGAATACTCTTCGCCCTCTTCACCGGTTGGCGATATTTTCTGCCAGTGGGCATCATCCACAACCAGTATGGGTAATTCCAGGTCTGGAACGATGGAAGACATTTGCCGAATCATTCTCCAGAAGAGGTCTACTGATGCTTTGGAGCTACCAGTGTTAATTTTTTTAATTATAGAGGAATTTTAAAATTGGTTTGTCAAGGCGAAGGTGCGAATTACTGGCATTTTGAATTTCAAATGGTATAATATCGGCGCTTGAGACTTCAGGCGAGGAGAGGTAGCGCAGTCCGGCCTAACGCGCCCGCTTGGAAAGCGGGTATACCGCAAGGTATCGTGGGTTCGAATCCCACCCTCTCCGCCTTATAAACCAGTTCGGCTTCCAGGGCGCACAAGTCGCGACCCTCTCTGTCATAATTAGCACCGGGTTTAATTTGAAACCGGGTGTTTTTATTTCCGTTAGAATTTTCAAAAAGGCCAGAAGATCAGGATGATGGGGAGTGCAACCAGCACCACGATCAGTTCCAGCAGCAAGCCCATACGCCAGTAATCACCGAAGCGGTACCCCCCCGGACCCATCACCAGCGTGTTTGACTGGTGCCCGATGGGTGTTAGAAAAGCACATGACGCCCCAATGGCGATTGCGATGATGTATGGATCGACCGATACGCCCAACCCCCTGGCGATGCTGATGCCGATCGGCGCCATCAGCACTATGGCTGCCGCATTGTTCACCAGGTCGGATAAGAACATGGTTGCTACCAGAAGGATCGCCAACGAGACAAAAGGTGGTAGATTGCCTGAGAGATTTAGCACTCCATTGGCAATGAGGTGTGCACCGCCGGTGGTTTCAAGGGCTTCACCCACTGGAATCATAGCCCCAAGGAGAATGATGATTGGCCAGTCGATGCTGGCATAAGCCTCCTTGAGGCTGACGATACGGGTGAGCACAGAGAGCACAACCGCTGCCACAAACGCTACCTGCACCGGTATCCATCCCAAAGCTGAGACCACCAGGGCTGTGATAAAGATCGCTAGCATGGGCAAAATCTTGCGCGGCTGGTCAATCTTGAGGCTGCGCGCGGCAAGAGGCAGGCAGCCCAGATTTTCGATGGTCTCCTTCAGTGTGGCTACGTGGCTTTGCAGCAGCAGCACATCACCCACCTGAAACTTGATGCGGTCAAGGCGCTTGCGGATGAGAGCCCCCTGGCGTGAAACGGCCAGAAGATTAACGCCATATTCTGAACGCAGGTTGAGGCTGCATGCTGTGCCACCGATCATGGCGGAATTTGGGGCAACTACTACTTCAGCGAGAGTGACATCATTTGATTCGAGGTCTTTGCGGTCAATCTTCTCGCTCCCCACCAATTCCACTCCAGAAAGCTGGACCAGTTTCTTGATCTTATCGGCGTCGGCGCTGATCATCACGATGTCACTCGCGTGCAATCTGGTGAGCGGTGAGGGTTCCATGTGCCTTTCACTGCCGTGGATGATGCCGACGATCACTGTTCCTGCGGTACTGAAATCACCAATATCCCTGATGGCTTTACCGGATAACTTGGAACCTTCAGGGATACGCACCTCGGTTATGTAGTTGTTGATCTCGAACAGGTCCTGGTCTTTTTCCCTGCTGACGCGCAGCGGGATCAGCCGCCAACCCAGGAAGACGATAAATAGCAAACCAACCAGAGCCACTGCACCACCCACAGGGAGAAAATCGAACATACTGAAGGGCTGACCGGTAGCTTGCTCGCGGAACGCCGAGGCGATGATATTGGGAGGGGTGCCAATAAGAGTCGTCATGCCGCCAAGCAGTGATGCGAAAGCCAGAGGCATCAGCAGGTAGGAGGGTTGGATATTTTTCCTGCGTGCCAGTTCAAGCACAAGCGGCAGCATCAGCGCAAGCGCACCGACATTGTTCATAAAGGCTGAAAGCAGCGCAACAAACCCGGTGAGGATTCCCAGTTGAATGACAATTCCACCCTTTACCCGGAAAAGTTTTTGCCCGATGAGGTCAACGATACCGGAATTCTGCAATCCTTTGCTCAATACAAGGACGGCTGCCACAGTGATAACCGCCGGGTTGCTGAAGCCAGAAAAAACGCGTTCAACGGGGATCAGACCTGTGATCGAGACGATCAGCAGGGCGATCAGCGCGACCACATCGTAACGCCAGCGGCCGGCGATGAACAATGCCAGCGTAAAAATAAGCGTGCCAAAGATGATCCACTGCTCAATCGCCATTGTCTTCCCCAAGGAGTGTCAGGATGTTTTTCATGCTCTTATCCCGCGCATGCTGTGCACAATGTTCCAGGTGATTATAGCATTCTGATCAATCACACGAGACGCTGATTGTGATTTTATGAGAGGTGCGTCATTAAAGCGATTGGCAGGCATGGGGGGGACATGTCTGCCAATCTATAGGGAGGGAACACCACCTTTGGTCTTTTTCAAAACCTCTGGTGGAACACACTGGTGTTGCTACCAATAAAAGTGTGTTATATGGATATTATATATCATAATTGTCTTAAAATCAAGTGTTTTCGGGATTTTCTTCGCGTTCTTGTGTCATCAATTTGAGCATTTCTTCAACTTCTTCTTCGGATGGGGGAGATTCCCGTATTTCCCGCGTCGCGAGCGGGCTGGAAAATACTGAGCGCATCTGACCTGAAAACTGGTCGGAGGTCATCACTTCAGCGTGTAATCCCCTGGCTTCTGCCTGAACGCGTCGGTCAGATGATATCACCAGCAAGTTCCTGGCATTGTTGCCCTCTTTTCGCAGGTATTGAATGATGGCGTCATCTGCGGTGCTCCCTTGCCTGATGTTGTGAACACTCACCAGTCCTCGCCGAGAGGTAGCCCCTCGCCCAGGTGGAGCACCATCAAAAAATAATTCCGCCCTCATGCGTGCCAGACGGCAGTATTCGCTCACCATTTTGATGAGCTTGTTTTCATCATCGGGGTCAGATAGGCTGATGCCACCGACCTTGGGGATGAGGTTATGACCATCGATTACGATCTTTTTCAAAGCACTCCCAGCACAGACATTTTACTTTGAATTTATGCTATGATTCCTAAGGAACAAGGTCATTATACATGCGCAAGATCATTCCCTACCTGGTTTTAAATTTCGCCGTCTCAGCATTGGCTGTGTGGGCGGTTCTGATGATCTGGGAAGCGAACCATAAAATACCCGAACCGCAGGGAGCTGCGGCACAGACCGAAAGCGGTTTTCAAACCCTCCCCACCATGACCCAGCCGCCGGTGAATGAGAAAACCATCCAGATCCAGCTCGTCGTTGGCACGGGTGATATCCGCAGTGAGAGGGTGCAGCTGGTCAGCGAGTCGCAAAACCCGGTGAACCTGCTGGGGTGGGAGTTAACGGATAGCGACAAACACAGTTTTATTTTTCCCTCGGTAACCATCTTTCCGGGAGGGGGGATCGAGCTTTATGCCAAAGCCGGGGTGAATACCGCGGTTGAGCTTTACTGGAACCTGGCAGAGCCGGTTTTCACAAGCGGCGAAGTGATCCGCCTGAAGGATGCCAGTGGCAATACCCGCACAGAGTACAAGGTACCTTAAAAATTCCACCGGGAATGAAGCGGGTACATTGGTTTCGGGTAAAATCGTAGTGGACGGAAAACTCATGATGCATAATGCAGAGAACGGATAGCGTAATTATGACCCAGGCATTTTATCGCAAATGGCGCCCGCGCAAGTGGGATCAGGTGGTGGCACAGGACCATGTTGTGCAGACCCTCAGGAACGCGATCAAGGCGGATAGGGTGGGGCATGCTTACCTGTTCTCTGGTCCGCGCGGAACCGGTAAAACGACCACCGCCAGGTTGCTGGCGAAAGCGGTCAACTGCCTCAACGAAGACCGCGCTGAAAGACCCTGTGATGCGTGCAGCAATTGCCAGGCGGTGAACGACAACCGTTTTCTGGACCTTATCGAGATCGATGCAGCCTCAAACACCAGCGTTGAGGATGTGCGCGACCTGCGTGACCGGATCAATTATTCGCCTACCGATGGTAAATACAAGGTTTACATCATTGATGAAGTGCACATGCTATCAACAGCGGCTTTCAATGCGCTGTTGAAAACCCTGGAGGAACCTCCGCCACATGCCATTTTCATCCTGGCGACCACCGAAGCGCACAAGATTCCGGCGACTGTTCTCTCGCGCTGCCAGCGCCATGAATTCAGGCGCATCCCGGTAGCGGAAACAGTGAAAACACTACGCGGGATCTGTGAAGAAGAGAAAATCGAAGCCGATGAAGAAGCGCTGCTGCTGATCGCACGCCAATCCACAGGAGCGCTGCGGGATGCCATTTCACTGCTAGACCAATTGGCGTCCACCGGAAAGACCATTGACCTGGGGTTGGCTCAGACCGTGCTGGGCACGGCGACCAACCAGCTGGTATTTGACCTGATCGAAGCCCTGCTGAAAAATGACCCTGGAATGGGTATGCAGACTATTCACACGGCGCTGGATGGCGGCAGCGATCCACGGCAGTACGCGCGCCAGGTGGTGGAATACCTGCGTAACCTGCTGTTGATGAAAATGGGGAATGAAAAGCAAATCGAAGCCACCCGGGATGTGAAGAACCGCATGCGTGAGCACAGCGACAGGATCGAGGTCAGTCCGCTGATGGCGTGGATCGACCTTTTCAATGGGGCGATCAGTGACCTGCGCACCACGTGGCAGCCGAGCCTGGCGCTGGAAGTAGCGTTTGCACGCTGCCTCAATCCGGCCGGGTTAGAGCAGGTGCAGGTAAAGGTGGTTGAGGTGAACCCGGTTAAAGCAGCGCCACCATCCGCACATGTGCGAGAAGCATCTGAAACCCCAAAACCAGCAGCACCGGCAATAACGGTTGAAAAAAAACCTGTGGTTGCCGAATCAGAAGAAGATATTCCTGAAAAAGCGCCCGAACTAAAAAATGAGGTGCAGCACCCGCAGGTGGAGGCAACGGTAAAAGCAGAGCCAGCTGTTGAGTCTCTTCCAGAAGGAACTGTGCTCACCACCCAGGAAATCCTATCCGCGTGGAGCGCAATTCGCACCGAGGTAAAGCTAAGGCGTACCCAGGCGGAAGCGCTGCTGAATTCGCAGCGACTGTTGCAGGTGAAGAACGGTGCGCTGCTGTTGGGTTTTCCCAGCGAAGTGCTCAAATCCAAAATGGAACTTCCCGAAAATATTGAAGTTACCCGCAGGGTCATCCTGAACTTGCTGCAGGTGGATATGCCCATCCAATGTGTGCTGGTAACCGACAAAGGCGCAGCGATCACGAGCAACAACGAGTCAGAACCGAACGGGCTGGTGGATGCTGCCATCAACCTGGGTGGCAAGCTGATCCATAAAGACTGAGTGTAAAGGAGCAATTATGGCAAAAGGATTCAACCGACCGGCAGGCGGGCAGGGTGGAGGCGGCATGATGGCGCAGTTGAAACGCCTGCAGGAACAAATGGAAGCTGCACAGGAGCAGCTGGCTCTCGAGACTGTCACCTCTTCAGCGGGGGGCGGCGCGGTGAAAGTAACGATGACCGGCGACCAGCACTGCACAGATGTTACGATCGACCCGGAACTGCTGAAGGATGCGGATGCCGAGATGCTGCAGGACCTGGTCCTTTCAGCTGTTAACCTGGCGCTGGATGATTCGCGCAAGATGGCCTCGGAGAAACTTGGACCGATGGCTGGCGGTATGCCGGGTTTGTTCTAGTTGAGTAACCAATGCCCATTCTACCCTTACCCATCCAGGATCTGATCGGCGCGCTTGAAAGGCTGCCCGGGATCGGGCCCAAATCAGCCTCGCGGCTGGCTTTCTTTTTGCTGCGAGCACCGCAGGACCTGGTTCAGCAGCTGACCGGCGCGCTGATCAATCTCAAATCTGCCACGGGAACTTGCAGGCTGTGCGCCAACATCACGCTTGCTGACCAGGAGTTATGCGAGGTGTGCACAAACCCTGCACGTGCCGACGGCACGATCTGCGTGGTGGAAGAGCCGCTGGACGTCCTGGCGCTGGAACGCACGGGAGGATTCCATGGACGCTATCACGTACTGCAGGGTGTGATGTCGCCAATCGAGGGCATTGGCCCGGATGACCTGACCATCCGCGGGTTGATGGAGCGGGTGCGCGGTGGCGAGGCGAAGGAAATCATCCTGGCGACCAACCCCAGCATGGAGGGAGACGCCACAGCGCTTTACCTCAGGCAGCAGCTGCT
>CAYMGO010000013.1:0-36712 GCA_964390015.1 uncultured Anaerolinea sp.
GAACCGCCGACCTCTCGGTCCCGAACCGAGTGCTCTAGCCGGACTGAGCCACGCCCCGAACGCCTGCATTATACCCCAACCCGGAAAAAACCGAGAGGGCTCACGCCGTTCTCTTTTTTGATTACAATTGAGATGAAGTGAAAACCCGCCTGCTTCCCCTGCTGCTCCTGCTTGCGCTGCTCCCGGCCGCCTGCGCCGTACCGGCGGGCACGCCATCCATCCCTGCAGCCCCTGCCTCGACCGCCGCCGCTTCTCCCACGCCGCTGCCCGATTCTACCACTACACGCACTCCCACCGCCATCCCTACCCTCGCGCCAACTGCAGAACCCCCATACCTCGGCGCGCTCAGCGCTGAGCAGCGCCTGGCGCTGGCAGAAGCCGCGCGAGTTTACATCAGCCCCACGCCTGAAGAAGCCATCGCCACTGCCATTGAACTGGACTATCTCGGTCGCAACGCCAACCCCGCCACCATGTGCGGCCCGCTATCGCTGGCCATCCTGCGCGACGCTGGTCTGATCGATGCAACAGTCCCGCTGGTCAGTTTCTATTACCTTAATCCGCGCCCCGGGCACGATGAGCGCCGCCTGCAGCAGGTCTTCCCGCCCGAGCGCTTTGAAAAGATCATTATTGAGGAGTCCATCGGCAAGATCGATTACAGCGCTCACCCACTGTACCCGGGCGATTTCCTCTACCTCTTCGCCGGTGACAGCGGTAG
The DNA here is from genome assembly GCA_964390015.1 of uncultured Anaerolinea sp. Lineage (GTDB taxonomy): Bacteria > Chloroflexota > Anaerolineae > Anaerolineales > Anaerolineaceae > UBA6107. Next base: position 716 of record CAYMGO010000013.1, read on the forward strand.
TTTTGAGCACATGCTGGTGGTCTCGCGCGTGGATGAAGCCGGGCGCGCCTACGCCGTCACCAACATCAACACCGCGCAAGGGGTCATTGTGGATGAAGTGATGCTCTACGACCCGGCCGAACCGGGTGTCGGGCAGTTCTACGAATGGACCGATTGGGAGAACCGCGCGATCGGCCGCACCGGCTATGGCGGCTTCTGGCTCTGGCGTCCCCTTCCATAACCTGCATTCCCTCACCAGCGCTCGCATTGAAGCCCTCCTCAAAAATATGGCAAAATATTCAGGCCTGAATATTGCAACTATTTTCCAGATATGACCAACTGCATCTTCTGCGACATCATCGCTGGCACCGCTCCCTCCGACCTGCTCTACGAGGACGAGGACCTTGTCGTCATCCACGATATTCACCCGGTGGCACCGGTTCACCTGCTGATCATCCCGCGCAAGCACATCACCTCGTTGAACGAACTGCAACCGCAGGATGCCAGCCTGGCCGCGCGCCTGCTGCTCACCGTTCCGCGCATCGCCCGTCAGCTGCTGGGGGATAACGCCGCCTACCGCACTGTCATCAACACCGGCGCTGATGCCGGTCAGACGGTGTTTCACCTGCACGTGCACATCATCTCAGGGCGGGCTTTTATCAGCCACTTGTTCACACGGGGATTGCGCTGATGAATAGATACTCCCGCCTGTTCCTGGCAGGTTTCCTGTTACTGCTCACCAGCGGCTGCATAAAACCGGCACCCGGCGCCAAACCCTGGCAGGCTTCCTCCTCCAACGAACCCCCGGCGATCGAGCTCCCCGGTCCGGCTTTACCCACACCCTGGATGCCCGCCACGCGAGTGCCCGGAGCGCCTTACTACACGCCCACACCTGAAGCCGGACGCACCATGCCCACACTGCGAGCGGACGTGGAATATTACGTCGTCCAGTACGGCGACAGCCTGGGTAACATCGCCCTCATGTACAATATCGACCTGGCAAGCCTCATCGAAACCAACGCCCTCGCCAACCCTGATGTGCTGGAGATTGGCCAGGTAATCACCATCCCCGCGCCCCAGCCCGGGGCGGATCCATCCGATTTCAAGATCATCCCCGATTCCGAGTTGGTGTACGGGCCGGTCAGTTCAAGCCTGGATATCGCTGAATTCGTCAACAGCCAAAATGGTTTCCTCGAAACTTACCGCGAGGAAGTGGAAAAAGTGGAAATGAGCGGCGCCCAGATCGTGGCGCGGGTGAGCCGGGAGTTTTCCATCAACCCGCGCTTGCTGCTGGCGCTGCTGGAATACCGTTCCGGTTGGGTCACCTCCAGGCAGATCGATGAGCCCTTGATCGACTATCCCATGGGATTGCAGGACCCCGTGCGCAAGGGGCTTTACCTGCAGCTGGCCTGGACGTCCAAACAGCTGAATCGCGGCTATTACCTGTGGAAGATCAACGCCATTTCTTTCACCAGCTTTGCCAACGGCAGGCTGGCGCTGCTTTCACCCACCATCAACGCCGGTACAGCCGCTGTGCAGTACATGCTCGGTGTAGGCTCCTACCCAGAGGCCTGGGAAAAAGCGGTTTCAGAAGAGGGGGTGTACCGCACCTTCACAGATTTCTTCGGCATCCCATTCGACCTGGCGATCGAACCGCTCATCCCCGCTGACCTGAGCCAGCCTGAACTGGCACTGCCTTTTGAACCCGGCACCTTGTGGTCTTTCACCAGCGGGCCGCACGCCGGCTGGGGAGAGGGGTCCGCCTGGGCAGCGCTCGATTTCGCCCCGCCCGGAGAAGAACTCGGTTGTTTCAGCTCCGATGAGTGGGTCACGGCCGTTGCCGACGGGCTCATTGTACGCTCCGGTGGCGGCGCGGTAGTGCTTGACCTGGATGGTGACGGACTGGAACAGACTGGCTGGACGATCCTCTACATGCACATCGAGACACGCGATCGCATCGCGGAAGGCACCCGGGTGGAGAGCGGTGAGCGTATCGGGCACCCCTCGTGCGAGGGTGGATTCTCCAACGGAACGCACGTACACATTGCCAGGCGTTTCAACGGCGAATGGATCTCCGCTGACACGGATATTCCCCTGGTATTGGGCGGCTGGGTCTCCGCCGGCGATGGCGAAGAATACAGCGGTACGCTGACAAAAGATGGCGTGGTGGTTTATTCATGGAATGGACGCGTGGATGAGAACCAGATCGGGTACTAGGCTGTTGCAGATCGGAGCTGCCTGGGCGATACTGCTCAGCTCAATGCTGGCGTGCTCGCAGGGCTACGTCAGCCCGGCAGAACTCACTGCCACAGCAATTTCTCGCGGTGTGGTGGAAACCACCATCGCACCTGTCGTAAATGCACCAACCAGTACCGCCATCCCGCCTTTGGATACACCCGCGCAGCCGCCGCTGCCCACATTTACTGACCTGCCGTTGTTCACCAGCACCCCGCAGCCCACGCGCACCCCCGACCCGAACGCCACACCCATACCACCCCTGCAGTATTACACCCAGGCAGGCGACACGCTGGTTTCGATAACCGGCCGCTTTGGCGTCAGCGCGGATCAGATCGTTTCCAGCGAATTGCTGGAGGCAAACGGATTGATCAACCCCGGCGTGCTGCTCATCATCCCGGATGTGCTGGAGGGTGTTTATGAATCCCTCACCGTGCTGCCCGACAGCGAAGTGGTCTACTCACCCTCAGCGGTCGATTTTGACATTATTAACTACGTTGCAGAAGCCGATGGTTACCTCAACCGCTACACAGAAACAGTGGGTTCCAGGCAGTACAGCGGTGCAGAACTGGTGCAGCGTGTGGCATTGGAGAACTCGATCAACCCTTACCTGCTGCTGACCCTGCTGGAATACAAAAGCCACTGGGTCACCGGCGGCCCCACCAACATGGCAGAAAGTGAATACCCCATGGGGTATGTACGGCTTGAGTACCGCGGTCTCTACAAGCAGCTCTCATGGGCAGTGCAACAGCTCTCGATCGGATATTACGGCTGGCGGGCGGGTATTTTAAACTCACTCACGTTTAAGGATGGCTCATCCGTGCGCATCAGCCCGGGGTTGAACGCGGGTACCGCTGCCATCCACTACCTGTTCTCACGCTGGTACAACCAGGTGGAATGGGCTGCCGCGCTCTACGGATCCGATAACATGCCCGACCTGATGAGCCGCATGTTCGGGGACCTGTGGGAGCGTTCGCGCGTGGTCGACCCGCTTTACCCGGCTGACCTGCAGCAGCCCGATTTCCGCCTGCCCTTCCTTCCCAACCGCGTGTGGAGCTTCACCGGAGGTCCGCACTCCGCCTGGGGTGAAGACGGCGCGCTGGCAGCCCTTGATTTTGCCCCACCCTCGAGCGCTACTGGTTGTGTCCTCTCCAACGAATGGGTGACCGCCATGGCTCCCGGCGTCATCGTGCGTGTCGGCGAAGGCATCGTCATCCAGGACCTGGACGGCGACGGGATTGAACAGACCGGCTGGAACATCATGTACATGCACATTGAGACACGCGATAGGGTTAAGGTTGGCTCTGTTGTGGATACCGGAGATAAGATCGGTCATCCATCATGTGAAGGTGGCGTTTCAACGGGTACCCACGTGCACGTGGTGCGCAAGTTCAACGGAGAATGGATCCTGGCCGATGGTCCGCTGCCATTCAACATGAGCGGTTATTTAGCAAAAAATGGTGATGCACCTTACGCGGGCAGCCTCGTGCGTAATGAAGCCAAAGTCATCGCCAACCCGCTCGGGACGCTCCGATCCTACATTTCCCTTCCCTAGCATTTAGCACCCCCTTCTGGGGTAAAATCTAGCAGGATGAAAACGATGCGAAGAACTCCGTTGAGAAAACCCTCAACCCTGAACTGGTTGATCGGTTTGATGATGCTGTTGGTGATGCTGGCATCCTGCGCACCGCGGCAGCCGATTACAGTGTACATCACCCCGCTTCCCATCAATCCGACAGAGGAAGTTGCGCAGCAACCCACCGCGCTTGCCACACGCCAGGTGTACGACCCCGGTACGCTGGTGGCATACACCGCCCGCACAGGAGACACTCTGCCGGTGCTGGCGCAGCGATTCAATACCACGCTTCCGGAAATATTTGAAGCCAATCCTACACTCAACGAAGAAATGACCACCCTAGCGCCCGGGTTGGAACTGCAGATTCCCATTTATTATGAGGCTTTGTGGGGGAATCCTTTCCAGATAATACCTGACCCGCTCTTTGTCAATGGTCCCGCCCAAGTTGACTTTGATACCCGGGCATTTGTCGATGAACACCCCGGCTGGCTGAAAAAGTATTCATCGCTTGCCGGCGGTGAGGTTCGCCGCGGAGGCGACCTGATCGATTATGTCGCACTTGAATACTCCATCAGCCCGCGCCTGCTGTTAGCGCTGGCTGAGTACCAGGCAGGCGCGCTTTCCGATGAGACGCTGCCGGATGAGTTGAAATCATATCCTCTCGGACACGAAGACGAGTTCCACAAAGGTTTTTACCTGCAGTTATTGTGGGCGGCCAATGTGCTGAACAACGGTTACTACTCCTGGCGCTCCGGCACTTTGGATACAATTACCCGCATGGATGGCACCATCGAACTCCCGGATCCATGGCAGAACGCCGCGACAGTAGCGCTGCAGTATTATTTCTCGGGGCTGCTGCCGGTCGAAGAATATCAAGAAGCCATCTACAGTGAAGGTTTTTACAACACTTACAGAACGCTTTTCGCTGACCCCTGGCAAAATTTGATTGATCACATTCCAGGTGATCTGCAGCAACCGGAGCTCAGGCTGCCATTCGAAGCGGGAAAAACCTGGTCATTTACCGGTGGTCCACATTCTGCGTGGGGTGATGGCGCGCCGTTGGCAGCCATCGACTTCGCTCCCCCGGCAGTGGTCGGCGGCTGCGCACCCAGTGATGAATTTGTCACTGCCATGGCGGATGGTCAGATCATCCGCACTGAACCGGGTCTCGCGCTGCTTGACCTGGATGGCGATGGCGATGAACGCACCGGTTGGGTCATCCTTTACCTGCACCTAGGTGTTAATGACAAGATTCGCTCTGGTATGCTGGTGAAAACCGGTGATCTCATCGGGCACCCTTCCTGCGAGGGTGGTTCGGCAACTGGCACGCACGTGCATCTCGCGCGCAAGTACAACGGCGAATGGATCGAAGCTGACAGCGCGGTTCCCTTCAACCTGGATGGGTGGATCGCCAGGAACGGAGCGGTTCCCTACCAGGGCACCATGATTAATTTTGGCAGGATCATCACCGCCAGCGATAAAGGACTGGCAAATTCCTACATCACTGCGAGCGATAATTAGCGTCATCACGAGGGAGGTCACAGTTTTCTGCGCAAGATGATACGATAATTCTCGATCACGGCAATAATGTTTTTTATTTGTACTTTTAGTGGGGATTAGTTTTGGGGCTGTCCAATTTTCAGACAGCCCTTGAAGTTAACCAGTTGTGTTCTTGAGCCAATAATCGACTTAATAAATCCGACCTTTTCTTCGCCACTCTCCATCCCGTGGATGGAGAGAGGTTTGGAGTGAGGTGCAAATTCCTTATCCATAATACGCAGAATGTTGCGGGGAATTATCCTCTTTTGATCAAACTTGTTCTACAGTGTATTTGGTTTGAATGTTGGCTGCCTTACGCAGCATTGCCATTCCCGGGCAATATTTGTTCTCGCTCAATTCAACCGCCCGCGCCACCGCATCCGGATCGATATCACGCCCCTTGATGATGTACTCAATGGTGATATCCGTGAACACTTTGGGGTGTTCTGTTGCCCGGTCAGCGTGCAGTTTGACCTCAAAATCGGTCACCTTCTGGCGTTTCTTTTCAAGGATCGAGATCACATCCATGGCTGTGCAGCCACCAAGACCCATCAGGATCATCTCCATTGGCACAACGCCATCGCCTGCCCCGCCGTGATCGATCGAAGCGCCGAGCGGCACCTCGATGTCGGAATCCGCAACACCCTTGAAAGACAAACCGTATTTCCATCTCAATTTTGCATCCATGTTCATTTCCTCCTAGATTCAATTTTTAATAACAATAGAATAAACTCTCCAAACTGGAGCAGTATTTCCGTTATCAGGTAAAGCCGCCACCCGGTTCGCTGAACCCGCACAACGCGCAACTCAAGATCAGCAGTCGATTGTAGTTCATGATCCCTTCGCCGCAAGCAGGACACAACTCCCCAGGTCGCACTGCCAGGCAGCCACCGGCTTTACGAGTTATCGCGCTCTTTGTTTGCTCTGACTTGGTTATTTTCTCATCGGCGTCGCTTTGAACAGTTATTTCAGGCTTATTCATGAGGTTTTTCTCCGTCTGAAGGTTCAATCTGCAGCCTGGCAAAGAGGCGTGAACGTACCTGTTCCGGCAAGGTCTCAGCATCGCTGTTAACATGGTAGAGGTCGATGGTCTTCTGCAATGTGTTCATCACGATCCTGCAATCCTCGCACTGCTGCATGTGCGCTTCAAGCTGCGCGCAAAGTTCAGGCGCAAGTTCCCCATCGATGTAGTCAGAGAACTGTCGCAGATGTTCCTTGCAATGACCATGTTCACCCATTTTCAGTACGCCTTTCCAGCCGCTCTCGGAAATAACCGCTCAGTTCTTCGCGTAACTTCAACCTCGCCCTCACCAGGCGGGTTTTCACAGCGTCTTCGTTAATTTTTAAGATCTCCGCGGTTTCCAGTGTTGAGAACCCCTGCACATCTCTCAACAGGAAAACCATTCTGAGTGCTGGCGAGAGCGTCTCAGCCGCCTGGTTCAATGCTGCCCTGGTTTCATCTGAAAGGAACTCGTTTTCAGGTAGACAGCAGAAATCCACAATTTCGAGATCATCGTTTTGTTCGCCATCCTCAGCTGTTGCCGTTTCGATCATCGTCTCGGATTTTCTCTTCCGCAGCATCATCAGGGCTTCATTGGTGGCGATGCGAAAGAGCCAGGTATTGATGGATGAGCGTTTTTCAAAGTCCGGCAGTGCTTTGTGCGCCTTGAGATAGGTTTCCTGCAGCATGTCTTCAGCGTCCTGCGGGTTGCCAAGCATGCGCAGACCCAGTCCGTAGATACTCCCGGAGGTTTTTTCGACCAACTCACCATAGGCGTGAATATCACCCGCAATCAACCGGTCAATGAACTCCGTGGAGAATTGTTTTCGTTCAACCATTTAGATGAACCTTTATGAAAAAAGTGACTTAACTCAACGGCCAGGTTGGCAGCACATCCAGGTCCAGTGGATCGATGTGCCCGGAGCAGAAATGGTAATAACCGGCGCTTGCGATCATGGCCGCGTTATCCGTACACAACGATAACGGCGGGATGTGCACGGGGAACTCGGTCTGGCTGGTGAAGGCGTGGCGCAAGGCTTCGTTCGCAGATACTCCCCCGGCTACCAGGATGGATTTCACTTCGAACTGGCGCGCCGCTCTCATCGTTTTGTCGAAAAGAACATCCACAACTGCTTCCTGAAAGCTGGCCGCCAGGTTGGCCACCGGCAATGCGCGGTTGACCTTTTCCAGCGCGCGAACTTCACGCAGCACAGCTGTTTTCAATCCACTGAAAGAGAAATTCCAGGTGCCTTCAAGGCGTGAACGCGGAAAGGTGAATGCCTGAGAATTGCCTTCTCGGGCTGCCTTCTGTATGGAAGGGCCTCCCGGATAGGGTAATTTGAGCATGCGCGCGACCTTGTCAAATGCTTCTCCAGCCGCGTCATCCAGCGTGCCGCCAAGATGCATGTATTGTAGATGGTCGCTTACCAGGTTGAGTTCGGAGTGCCCTCCCGAAACGAGCAGCACCATCTGTGGAAATTCCGGCGGCGCGGGCGGCCTGGGTGTATCCGCGGCAAAAAGCCAGGCGGAATAAATGTGCCCTTCCAGGTGATTGATTCCGATCAACGGGATTTGCCTCCCCAACGCCATCCCTTTGGCAGCGTTCATCCCCACCACCAGCGATCCCGCCAACCCTGGGCCGCGGGTAACAGCGATGGCTTCAATATCCGCCAGGCTGAGATTGGCTTTCTGTAATGCCTCATCGATCACCGGGTAGATGGTGCGGATGTGCTGACGTGAGGCCACTTCAGGGAACACACCGCCGAACTTGGCATGCAGGTCGATCTGCGAGGCTACCACGCTGGATAAGATCTCACGACCGTTTTCCACCACTGCCGCAGCAGTCTCGTCACACGAGGTCTCTATGCCTAGTATCCGCGCTGGTTGTAGGTTCATTGCATCATACCTTTCTCCGCTCGCCTCATCACTTCATGGGCAGCACAAGATTCTTGGGGTAGTCCGCCAGGATTTCAAACCTGCCATCAGGCGTAACCCACAATGAATCTTCAATCCTCACTCCCATACCGCGTTCAGGGTAATACAATCCGGGTTCCAGCGTGAACACTGACCCCGGTGCCAGGATATCTGTCGGAGAGGGATTGATGGCTGATGCCCAGGGCTTTTCGTGCACTCTCAGGCCAATGCCGTGCCCCAGGCTGTGAACATAGCCCTGCTCCACAGCCGGGTCTGATTTGATGGTCGCGTGACCCATCGCCTCAAATAGCTCACAGGTACGTTCCTGGAATTTGTAAAAAGGCGCATTGACCCTTAGCTCGGCGTAAATGGTATCGTAAACCTGCTTCACCTGGTCATGGAGTTGCTGTGCTTCGTCAGTAGCGTAACCGAGCGACCAGGTGCGAGTAAAATCGTAGAAATAACCGCCACCGGCCTCGCAGGGGTAAATGTCGTAAACGATGGTCTGACCCAGTTTTAGCGCGTCACCTGCGGTCCCCACAGAATGAGGGATGCCCGCGTCTCTCCCGATAGCGAAGATGGTCCCTTCGGGGTTTTCCACTCCCCTTTCAGCCAACCACAGGTTAATGAGATTCTTCACCTCGCCAATAGTCACAGGTGATCCATCCTTGTGCACTACCACCCCGTTTTTCGTCTTGTGCCCGGTTATGTAATCAGCAGTCCTTGCCACCACCGAGGTGGTGACTTTGCCCATTTCGCGGATGTGTTCGATCTCGCTGGCATCTTTGGTCATCATCGCGTTCATCAGGATCTCATCGCGCACAAAGCCGGTGAACTGCAGTTCCGGCATCAATTCCTGCAGGCGGGTCATGATGGAGAAGAAAGGTCCTACTTCATCCTTACCGTATAGCGCCACACGCCCGCGTGTCAACTTCATTTCCTCCAGGATCAGCTTGAGCCTTAACACAAAGGCCTCAAGATAGTTCCCGCCCGCCTGCTTGATGAGTTCATTGATCGGGTACTTGATCATGTTTACCAGGGGCAGGCCAGATTTGGCAGCCTCTTCGCGTTCCATGGGGTAATGGAAGAGCACCGCTTCCTTTCCACGCTGCTTGATGAGAATGGCATCTGAAACATGCGCTGTTCCGACAAAGTAGATCATCGATGGATTGTGCTGCGCTGCCCCGATAATGAACAACGCGTCAACTCCGTGTTTTTTCATCAGCCTGTCAATATCTGTCTTCACTTGATCACTCCTGTGATGCGGGTTTTGATGATTTCAACCACCTGGTCATCTTCCTCTTGCAGAACCGTGCGTGGATCAAGCAGCAGCCTGCCGTTCTGCACCCTGGCGATCAACGCCGGTTTCGCCTGGCGCAAACGCGCGGCAAACTGGTCCACCCGCGGTATATCGAATGACAAAACATAGGTGGGCAGCGTCTCCTCCGGCAGGCTGCCGCCGCCGATAGTGGAGCGTTCCTCGATGACTTCTCCGCCAACCTGCCGCTGCCAGCCTTCAGCCCGCTTTTTCAGTTCATCCATACTGGCCGAAATCATGCGCCACACCGGGATCTCGCATTCTGCGTCACCCTTCAGGTAATGCAATAAAGTTGCGCTTAGCGCGGCCAGGCAGAGCTTGTCAGCCCTGATCGCGCGCGCCAGTGGATGGCGTTTGAGCCTGGCGATCAAGTCCGCTTTTCCGAGGATGATGCCCGCCTGCGGACCACCAAGAAGTTTGTCAGCAGAAAAGCACACCAGGTCTGCCCCGGCTTTGAGGGATTCCTGAACCATGGGCTCGTGCGCCAGCCCGTATTTGGCCGTATCCAGCAGCGCGCCTGAACCCAGGTCATCCAGCACAGGCACGCCGTACTGTTGCGCAATGCTGACCAGCTCCTCCAATTCAGGCTGCGCGGTGAACCCCACCAGTTTAAAATTTGAGGTATGCGCGCGCATCAACAGCGCCACGCCGTCCTGCAGCGCGCTCTCGTAATCACCAAGGTGAGTCCGGTTGGTAGTACCAATTTCGACCAGGCGTGCGCCTGATTGTTTCATTACTTCGGGGATACGGAATCCACCGCCAATTTCTACCAGCTGCGAGCGCGAGATGACCACTCCCCGGCGTTTTGCCAATGCGGAAAGGCAAAGTAACACTGCCCCGGCATTGTTGTTCACTACCAGCGCGTCGCCGGCGCCGGTGAGCTGCTGCAGCAGGTTGCTGGCGTGCACGCTGCGTGAACCACGTTTTCCCTGTTCCACGTCATACTCGAGCGTCGAGTAGCCGCTCGCAGACTCTTGAATGGCCTTCATTGCGCTGAGACAGAGCGGTGCACGTCCCAGGTTGGTGTGCAGTACCACCCCGCTGGCATTGATCACCCTTGTCAGGGTTGGTTTGAGCTGCTGCTCAAGCAGGTTCTCACTGCGCTTGAGAATTACTTGCTCTGTAAGTTCAACTTTTTCTGCCTGCGGATCGCGGCGGATGCCATCCAGGACTTTCTGAATGGTATCAAGGACCATGCTGCGCCCGAAGCGCTCGATCAATGTGGCGGCATAAGCTTGGTTCACGAGCCTGTCCACAGAAGGCAGCTGACGCAGATCGATCATGGGGTTTTACGTGGGGTGAAGCGGCTTTGTTCACGCATGCGGATAAGCAGCTCAACGGCGATAAATCCGATTGCTATGAAGATGGCCAGGGCGTAATTAAGAACCTTGCCAAATTGCAGCCAAAGGAGAATATCGGCGTAGACGCCGCACCAGGCTGCTTCACGAATGATCACCCTGGAGGATACCGGTGGTTTTGAAGGAAAACGCAGGTGAAGATAGAATGCCACAGGAAGTGCCAGCCCGCTCGCAAGCATGGTGACGAGGAAGAACAACAACCACCGTGGACCGAGTGTGGGAACGGTGAAGATAAACAACGCCATCAGTCCAGCCACAGCAGCCAGCACCAGGATGAGGCTAGCTGTGAATACTGGCAGAAAACGGTTTTTTTGAGGTTGTGACTCTTCCTTGCTCAAAAGCGAATCCTTTTCTCAGGGTGATAACCCATTATATCAATAGCGGCGAATTATGAGCAATTAAAGCAATCCAAATCATATCATCTTGAGGTCGTTGCAAGAAGCAAACCTACTTTTATTGACAGTTTACCCGTTTTTCATTCATGGTAAAATCTACGCAATACAGGGTGATAGTGACCCGCTCATCAAGAGAGGTGGAGGGACCGGCCCGCAGAAACCTCGGCAACCGCTTATGCAGCCTGGTGCCAACTCCGGCAGAAGGAATTCTGAGAGATGAGAGAGAATGCGATATTCTCCAACGGCCTCTCTCGCGAGAGGTTTTTTTATCAGTAATCGATCGAGGAGAACAAATGGAACGCAAGTACACCAACCGCAAGTACCTTGACGCGCTGAAGCACAAGATCATCGTTTTTGACGGCGCCATGGGCACGAACCTGCAAACACAGGAATTGACCGCGGCGCATTTTGGCGGAGAGAAGACGAACGGCTGCAACGATTACCTGGTTATCACCTACCCCCAGGCAGTTGAGAAAGTACACAGGTCCTTTCTGGAGGTCGGTGTGGACGTGATTGAGACCTGCACATTCCGTGCAAACCGCCTCACATTAGGTGAGTATGGTCTCTCGGACCAAACGCAAGCCATCAACAAAACCGCTGCTGTGCTGGCGCGTCGATTGGCGGATGAGTATTCCACCAACGGACAGCCGCGCTTTGTGGCAGGGTCCATCGGTCCATCGGGTAAACTCCCGTCAATGAGCGACCCTGAACTATCGAACATTACCTTCGATGAGCTCGCGGCGATATTCCAGGAACAATCCGAAGCCCTGATTGCGGGCGGAGTCGACTTGATTGTGATCGAAACCTCTCAGGATATCCTCGAAGTCAAAGCCATCATCCATGGTATTCAGAATGCCTTCACCAAAACCAGCACATCCCTGCCGATACAAGCGCAGGTGACCCTGGATACCACCGGGCGCATGCTGCTGGGAACAGATATCTCAGCCGTTTTGGCAATACTTGAAAAAATGCCCATTGATGTTATCGGTATGAACTGCTCTACCGGGCCTGATTTCATGCGCGACCCCATTCGCTTCCTTGGGGAGCACTCTTCTCTGCCCGTTTCGTGTGTGCCCAATGCCGGTCTGCCGCTGAACGTCAACGGCCAGGCGGTCTACCCGCTTGAACCGGAACCTTTCGCGCAGGCGCTCTTCGAATTTGCTGCCAATAACGGCGTCAATGCTGTTGGTGGCTGCTGTGGCACAACCGCAGCACATCTAGCACACCTGGTTGAAAAGGTACGCGAAGTCCCCGTTGCGCCCCGGCCGGCACCTACAAGCGCACGCCTATCCTCCGCCATGCAGGCTCAGCCGATGCAGCAGGAACCCCCGCCATTTTTCATCGCCGAAAGACTGAACACGCAGGGCAGCCGCAACTTTAAGAAAATGGTGCTGGATAATGATTTTGAGAGCATCCTCACCCTGGCGCAGCAGCAGGTGGATAGCGGTGCGCACGCGCTCGACCTGTGCGTGGCGCTAACAGAACGGGCTGACGAAAAGGAAACGATGCAGCGGCTCATCAAGACCATCGCTCCGGTGATCAACCTGCCGCTGGTCATTGATACTACCGAACTGGATGTGCTTGAAACCGCGCTCAAGACCGCTCCCGGGCGCTGCCTCATTAACTCGACCCACCTTGAGGGTGGCAGAGAAAAAGCCGACCGCATATTTAATTTGGCAAAAAAGCACAACGCCGCGGTCATCGTGCTCACTATTGATGAACAGGGAATGGCCAAAACCAGAGAACGCAAGGTGGAAGTGGCCAGGCGAATTCATAACATCGCTGTAAATGAACACGGACTCAACCCGCAAGACCTGGTCTTCGATGATCTGACCTTCACCCTGGCCACGGGATCGGACGAATTCGCAAATTCCGCCATTGAAACCATAGAAGGCATCCGATTGATCAAGTCTGCGCTGCCCGGGGTGCTCACCTCACTGGGGGTCAGCAACGTATCCTTCGGGCTCGCCCCCAACGCGCGTAAGGTGATCAACAGTGTCATGCTTTACCATTGTGTTCAGGCGGGGCTCGACATGGCCATTGTCAACCCGGCTACCATCACCCCCTACCCCGACATCACAGCGGAGGAACGGGAACTCACGGAGGATCTGATCTTTAACCGCAAACCGGAAGCACTGCAGCGTTTGATCGAATATTTCCAGGAAGCCGGACCCGGTGAAGCGCAAAAGAACACTCAACAGGAAGCGCTCTCCGCGATGGCACCCGCTGAACGCTTGCATTGGAAGATCGTTCACCGTGTAAAAGAAGACATCGAAGCGGATATTGATTTTCTGCTCGAGGCTGGTGAAAGCGCTAACAGCCGTAACGACACCGCTGTCGGCATCCTCAATAATATACTGCTGCCCGCCATGAAGGAAGTGGGCGATAAGTTTGGCAGGGGCGAGTTGATCCTGCCCTTCGTGCTGCAATCCGCTGAAGTGATGAAAAAAGCCGTCTCCTACCTGGAAAACTTCCTCGAACGCAAGGAAGGCGTCAGCAAAGGTAAACTGGTGCTGGCCACGGTGTACGGCGACGTTCACGATATCGGCAAGAACCTGGTCAAGACCATTCTCTCAAACAACGGCTACACCGTGGTCGACCTGGGCAAGCAGGTGCCGGCGGATACCATCATCACGCGCGCCATCGAGGAGAACGCCGATGCCATCGGTCTGAGCGCGCTGCTGGTAAGCACCAGCAAGCAGATGCCGCTCATCATCAACGAGCTGCAGCGGCGCGGACTGAAATTCCCGGTATTAGTTGGTGGCGCTGCCATCAATCAGCGCTTTGGCAGGCGTATCCTGCAAATTGAAGACGGGACTTTCTATGACCCCGGCGTTTTTTACTGTAAAGACGCCTTTGAAGGCCTGGCTACCATGGATGAGCTAACTGATCCCGAAAAGAGCATCACCATGCGTGACCGTATCATTAAGGAAGCCATGGTAGAACTCGATCGAGCGCAACCGGGGGTGAAAGTGGAAGCCAGCCCGCTGGCTAAAACCGTTGAACCTGCCGCTGATATTCCCACTCCGCCTGCCTATGGCGTGAGAGTTGTTGAGGATATGCCGCTTGAGATCATATTTCAACACCTGGCACTCAACGAGTTGTTCCGCCTTTCATGGGGAGCCAAGAATGCACACGGGACAGAATGGGTAAAAATTAAAGCAGATTACGAGAATCGCCTGGCGGTTATGAGTAAACAGGCCATCGCGGAAAAATGGCTTAGACCCAGGGGCGTATACGGCTACTGGCCAACGCAATCCGATGGCAATGACCTGATCATCTACGATCCGGTCTCAGTGGAGAGTGGACAGCCCATCGAACTGACCCGTTTCAAATTCCCCAGGCAATCAAGCGGAGAATACCTTTGCCTGGCAGACTACTTCGCCAGCGCGGATTCCGGCAGGATGGACGTAGTGGCCTTCCAGGTGGTAACGGTCGGTGAAGAAGCCACCCACCGCTTTGACCGCCTGCAGGCAGCTGCGGATTTCTCTGAAGCCTATTTCTCACATGGGCTGGCGGTACAAACCGCGGAGGCTGCTGCTGAATACCTGCACCGCCATATCCGCCGCGAGCTGGGATTGCGCGGAGACCAGGGCAAACGATACTCCTGGGGTTACCCGGCCATCCCTGAACTCGAAGACCATGGGAAGGTTTTCAACCTGCTGCCCGCCGAAAGGGCGTTGGGCATGAGCCTGACCAGTGCCTTCCAACTGGTACCGGAACAATCCACCGCGGCGATCATCCTCCACCACCCCGATGCTAAATATTACTCCCTCGGCGAGACCCGTGTGGAACAATTAATGAAGTAATGGTGATTCATGATCAACAAAGAAGATCTCACGCAATTCCTCATAAAAAACCGCGCTCTGTTTTCTGACGGCGCCATGGGCACCATTTTGAGCCAGCGTTTGCCAGCAGGGTTGAGTTGCCTGGACAGTGCCAACCTCAGCCACCCCCAGGTAATTGAGAACATCCATCGTGAATACATCGAAGCCGGCGCAGATATGATCCAAACCAACACATTCGGCGCCAACCGCTTCAAACTGGCACAGCACGGTCTGGAGAATGAACTGAAGCAGATAAACCGCGCGGGAGTAGAAAACGCCCGCCGAGCTGCCGTCGCCAGCGGCAGGTCTGTGCTTGTCGCCGGGGATATCGGTCCGCTGGGTGTGCGCATCGCACCGTTTGGCAGGGTTCAACTGCCGGAAGCTCATGAGGCTTTCGCACAACAGGCCACCGCGCTGATCGAAGCCGGGGTCGACCTGGTTATCATTGAAACCATGACAGACCTCTACGAAACAATTGAAGCGGTGCTGGCTGTTCACGAAGTGGCGCCCAACATACCCGTCATTGCCTCGATGACCTTCACCCGCGATAACCGCACCCTGTTAGGTGATTCGCCAGCCAAGATCGCACAGCGCCTGCACCAAGCCGGAACAGATGTGATCGGAGTGAACTGTTCAGGCGGTCCCAACCAGATATTGAACATTCTCAGGCAAATGCGCGGCACCCTTCCTGACGCTCTCTTTTCTGTTATGCCCAACGCCGGTTGGCCTGAACAGGTCGAGGGGCGCATCATGTACCCCGCCGCCCCCGAGTATTTCGGCACCTACGCCATTTCTTTCTGGCAGGCTGGAGCCAGCGTCATCGGAGGATGCTGCGGTACCACCCCGGCACACATTGCGGCCATGGCGCAGGCCTTTAGAAAATCACCGGACCTAGAACGCGCACCCATCGAAGACTTTTTCGTAAATGAACCCGGGCAGCTTGCCGGTGAAGATGCCCTGCCGCCAACAAAACTAGCCCAGAAATTGCGCGATGGGAAATTCGTCATTGCAGTGGAGATGGACCCCCCGCGCGGACTATCGACGCATAAGCTGATCGCAGGCGCCAGCCTGCTGGCCGAAGCCGGTGCAGATGTCATCGACGTGGCCGACAGCCCCAGGTCGCGTATGCGCATGAGTCCCTGGGCAGTGTGCAACCTGATCCAGCGCAACGTGGGCATTGAAACCGTGCTCCACTTTCCGACTCGAGGGCGCAATGTGCTGCGTGTGCAGGGTGACTTGCTGGCCGCGCATGCTTTGGATGTACGCAACATTTTTGTTGTGATGGGGGACCCAACCTCAATCGGAGACTACCCCGACGCCATGGATAACTACGACCTGGTGCCTTCAGGGCTGATCAAGTTGATCAAACAAGGGTTCAACACCGGGGTAGATCATTCCGGTTCAGGCATCGGGCAGCCCACCAGCTTCTTCGTGGGCTGCGCGCTCAATCTTAAACCAGCGGACATGGAAGCTGAACTTAAAAACCTGCGTCGGAAACTAAAAGCCGGGGCAGATTTCATCCTCACACAGCCGATCTACCACCCCGCACTGGTAACTGACTTCCTTCGGGTGTATGAATCCAGTTTTGGCAAGCTGCCCATCCCGCTGATCGTGGGCTTACTGCCGCTGGCCAGCGCGCGCCACGCCGCTTTTTTGCAGGCAGAGGTGCCGGGGATCGATATTCCTCAGGAAACCCGCGATCTGATGATCGCCAGTGGTGATCAGGGTGCCCGCACCGGCATCCGCCTGACCATTGACCTGGTCCAGCAGATCAAACCAATGGTGCAGGGCATATACCTGATGCCCGCCTTCCAGCGATTTGATTACGCCGCGGAGATCATCGAAGGGACTAAAACTTCCTGACCTTTTTTAATGTACAATAAATCCGTTGTAATTGAGATTGAGAAACCCGGACAAAGAAAAATGAAAATCCTGGTGATTTCAGATGTGCACGCCAACGTGACGGCGCTTGAAGCTGTGCTCGCGCACGCCGGGCAGTTTAATGCCGCCTGGTGCCTGGGCGACCTGGTGGGCTACGGACCCGACGGGAACGAATGTGTGCAGCGTGTCCGCGAGCTGCCAAACCTGCTCTGCGTCAGGGGCAACCATGACCTTGCCATCTGTGGAGACGCTGACCTGGATATCTTCAATCATGAAGCCAGTGAAGCCATCCTGGTATCCAGACGCCTGATTGCACCTGAGACGTTTGATCATCTTCGTGGTCTGCCTGAAAAACTGGTTTCCAACCTGGTCACCCTCATTCACGGCAGCCCACGCAACCCGGTATGGGAATACATATTGGACACGGCTATTGCTGCTGAAAATTTCGCGAGTTTTGACACTCAGCTCGCCTTTGTGGGTCACTCCCATCTGCCCTTGATGTTCACTGCCAACCCCGAGAACGGCCTGGTTGAACGTAGTTATCGCTTGCCGGGTGTGACCGCGAAAATCACCAGCAGGGCGATCCTCAATCCCGGATCGGTCGGGCAGCCGCGCGATAACGACCCGAGGGCATCCTACGGTATTTTCGATCTGGAATCGATGACCTGGGAGATCCATCGGGTTCCTTACGATGTCCCTTCTGTCCAGCAACGGATCCTCAAGGCCGGTTTACCTGAAAAACACGCCCGCAGATTGAGCGCCGGCTGGTAACGGGAACTTATTCCAATCAATTACCGTCACAACAACAGAGAAGTACAACGCCCCAGTAATTCAAATAAGGAGGAAGGGAATGAAAACAAGAAGCGTTTTGGTCGGTTTGATCATCCTGGCGCTTGCCCTCAGCGGCTGCGCGTCGAAAGCCATGAACGTCCCTCAGCAACAACTCGGCAGATCAGATGAGTATGCCGCCGAGGCACCGGCTGCAGAGCCAATGCCACCCATGGCGGATGGATACACGGAATATGACAAAGAATCTGGCGTTACCGCGGCCGGGGTGGAATCAGTACAGATGATCATGATGACCGCCAGCCTGTCGATTGCGGTGGATGACCCTTCTGTCACCCTGGCGGATGTGCAGCAACTTGCCAAAGGCATGGGTGGTTACACCGTGTCTTCCAACCTCTATAAAACATATACCTCCTCCGGTGTTGAAGTCCCTGAAGCGAATGTCACCATCCGGGTGCCAGCAGATCGCCTGGACGAAGCCATGCAGAAGATCAAGAACATGACCGGTGACCCAAAGAAATACACATTGAACGAGAACATAGCCGGGCAGGACGTGACCAAGGAATACACCGATCTGAAATCCCGCCTGCGCAACCTGGAAGAGGCTGACGCCAAGCTGACAGAATTTTACGAAAGTGCCACCAACACAGAGGAAGCACTTTCCATCTACAGTCAGAAAATGCAGGTCACCGAGCAGATTGAGGTAATCAAGGGACAAATCAAGTACTACGACGAATCGGTCTCTACATCAGCAATCTCGGTGCAGATCCAGTCCAAAGAAACCATCGCCCCGCTCACTGTCGCCGGCTGGCAGCCTTCCGGCGTTGCGCGCGATGCTTTGCAGGCGCTGGTTGATTTTGGCAAAGGCCTGGTTAATTTCCTTATCTGGCTGGTGATCCTGGTCGTTCCTATTGTCCTGGTGTTCGGTATCCCCATTTACTTCCTGGTGCGCTGGCTCAAGCGCCGCAGCGCTGCGCGCAAGCAGGCAATCATTGACCGCTTTTTGAAAGAGAACAAGTCAGATTCGATTCCGCCGGTTCCGTCCGACGAGTGACCAACAGGAAATTGATATAAAGGAGCGGGTTACCTCCCGCTCCTTTTTGCTATTTAAGAATGCGTACCGTGCAGAATCCATCCACCAGAACTGGAAGGTGGAATATTTCTTCTGCCAGCGGAAGGATTTCAACCGGTTCACCATTCACAACTGCAGACACCGGCTTAACCGGTGACTTCAGGAACACGGACCCTGAAGCTGTACGCGGCAACCTCAGTATTATATTAAAACCCCGCTCATCTTCACGCCATTCAGCCACCTCAACACCCTGTGAGAAATGCAGGTCACTGCCCAGGTACTGTGTTTTACCGGGCTCAAGCCTGCGGACTGCCAGCAGCACGCAACCGTGCGGAGGCACACCAGGGAATTCGAACGCACATTCCCCATTGATTACACCGGTTTTTCCACTCCAGAACTCGCGGAAGATGTACTCCCCAGTCTCAAGCTGGTAATCGCGAGTAGAAACACTTATCCCGGCAACCTGATCTGACCAGTTAAAACCACCGAGGATGTGCCAACCGCCTGTTTCGTTTACCATGTCTACGCGTAGTCTGGATGGCATTTTGCTATCGAACCAATCCAATACCCTTACCTCTTCTTCTAAAACGGGCAGGAGCGCTTCCGCGATACGCATGCGTTCCAGCGGCAGCCCCGGCAGGTCATCCGATAGCAACAGCGACCCGCCTGTGAGCGCGATGACCGTGGCCATTGAGCGAACCTCATCCAGTGTCAATTGTGTATCCGGGCGGATGAGCAGGCAGTCAGGATCGTTCACCCACCAACGCCGATTGAAGTTGGCTCTGGTCAGGATGTTATGAAGCGAGTTACGCGCAGAGGGCACGGCGGGTTCATTATGCAAGCCTATCTTGAATCCGTTGAAACCCGGCATCCAATCCCCGCTTACATCCGGACCGATACGCATGGCATCGACCACACCAACAACCGAACCCAATGGAGCGCCGCAGCCAAGCAGGGTCACATCCGGGCCAACTGCCTGCCGCAGTGTTTCCATCCCCATGCGCATCACCTGCGCCCTGGTTTGGGTACTGTCGGTATACCTTCCATTCAACGCTGCCGCGTAGAGAAAATCAAGTTTCAGGTACGGAAATCCCCACTCCTGGGAGGCGATGCTGACCACGTCCCTGGCGTATTGCAGCGCCTGCGGGATGGTCAGGTCAAGAGCAGTCGTAAGAGCCTTCCAGCCCAGGCCTGCGTTCACCAGTCTGCCGTTTGCTTTTCGCAGCATCCAATCCGGGTGTTTCTTCATCAAATCAGAATCCGGGTGCACTATAAACGGCGCCAGCCACAGCCCGGGTATCAGCCCGGCGCGGCTGATGGAATCTGCCAGTGGTTTTACACCGTCAGGGAAAGTTGGCTTGAACTCCAGCCAATCACCCACCTGTTTTTCAAACCCGTCATCGATCTGTACCAGTTCAATGGGCAGTTTTTCCTGTTGTTCAACGATTGCTCCCAGGTTTTCCTGGATATTTTTCGCGGTTACACCCGTGTAGAAGTGATACCAGGAACACCACCCCACCGGTGTGGCTGCCGGTACACGCGCGTGGTTCTCTCGTCCAACCGCCTCAAAATAAACCTCCAGGGGTGAGCGGTGATCAAGTAAAACGGGCGTGAAAACTGCCCAATCTGTTTCCATGCTCTTCCCGGGATCAAGCCGGGCGTAATCGCCGTTCGCCCACATTGAAACGGCACCCGTATTGAGATCGGCCAGGATCGAGCCAAAGTGATTCTTCTGAGCAAGGAACCCGAGAAGATAACCTGTCCGGTTGATCCGATCTCCGACCACCGCGAACATGTCGCTGGAGAAAACTCCCCGTTTTGCGGGTAAAGGAGTACCCGGGTTGTAGATCATCGGGCGCTGCATCCCATAGAGATGACTTATGGTCATTTTCTCATCCCCGCTGTACCACCTGCTGGGTGACCATGACTGCCAGCCATTGGAGAAGAAACCCAGGTCACCCGGTTTGCCGATTTTCCGGGCTGGTTGCCTGCCCGTGCGCATCCCCTCCTCGTCCAACAGGATGATGCGGTTCAATTGCACGGATTTGTTGCTGTGGTTGGTAACTTGGATTTTCCACAACAGCAGGGGATGCTCAGTGGTAATACCCAAGGTCAAGGTGAGGTTGATTTTGTTCGCATCCTCCGCGAGTTCATACACCAGGCAATGCATGTCGCCGTGTTCCAGAGTACGCGTGACACACGGCTCCACACCGTTAATTTGCCAGCCAAATTGGGGGGAGCGGTACTTTTCCTCTGCGATCGTATATTCACAACCGAGCCTGATATCCTCCAGCCAGGGGAAACGCGAATCCGTTGGATGTATAGAAAACGTCCCCGAGCCAGGGTTAACCTCAAGCGATAAAGAAGTAGATTCAACGCGCTCCAATGGATACCTCCACAGCAGAATTTGAACGAAATAATCTTATCACGACCCCGAAAATACACACATCAGACCCCGGCGAAACCCGCGTGATATAATTGCCGCATGCCCCCCATGGTCGCCATTGACATCGAAACAACCGGACTCGATCCACAACGGGACGCGATCATTGAAATCGCGGCCGTGCGTTTTAATGGCCACAGGGTTGAGGGGGAATGGACGAAGCTGATCAACCCCGCCCGTCCCATTCCCAGGTTGATCACCCAACTCACCGGAATCACTGATCAAATGGTGCTCCACGCGCCTCCGCTCAACGCGGTCATACAGGAACTCGCTGACTTCGTTGGCAATGACCCGGTGGTAGGGCACAACGTGCGTTTTGACCTGGGATTCCTGCAAAAACAGAAAATCCTGCTTTTCAATAAAGTCGTTGACACTTACGAGATGGCTGCCATTGCCCTGCCCGGCAACAGCCGCTACAACCTGGGAACGCTTGGTCTCACCTTGGGCAGCCTGATCCCCAATTCGCACCGTGCTCTGGATGATGCCCGGCTCACCCAGGCGGTCTATTTTGCCCTTTCACAGAAATTGCTGGAATGGCCCATCGAAATCCTCGCCGAAATCGTGCGAATGGCAGAAGGCATCGAATGGGACGGCGAACTTGCTTTTCAACTGGCACTGCAGCAGAAAGGCCGCATGCCGGTGGAGGCCAAAAAAGCCTTACAGGACGATTTCGGGCTTCTTTTTGGAGGACTCAAGAGTTACCCTCCACTGGTGCCTGTGGAAACCCCCACCCCACTGGATGCTGATGAAATTGCTGCGCAGATCGAACACGGCGGAGCCTTCTCACACTATTTTGATAACTTTGAAAGCCGTCCCCAACAGCTGGAAATGCTGCGCTCGGTGGCAAATGCGCTATCCAACAGCCAGCATTTTATGGTCGAAGCAGGAACAGGCACCGGAAAATCCTTTGCCTATCTCATCCCGGCCGTGGAATGGGCGATCCGCAACTCCATGCGCGTGGTCATCTCCACCAACACCATCACCCTGCAAGACCAGTTGATCAAAAAAGATATCCCCGACCTGGCAGCCGCGCTCGGTTCCGAGGTGCTTGCCACAGTGGTCAAAGGACGCGGCAATTACCTCTGTCCGCGCCGCTTCAGTGCCATGCGCAAGACCGGACCACAAACCGCGGAGGAGGTCAGAATCCTGGCCAAGACCCTGGTCTGGCTTAACCAGGGCGGCAGCGGAGATCGCGGTGAGATCAACCTGAATGGACCCCAGGAGCGCGAGGTGTGGCAGCGTCTCTCAGCTGAAGATGAAGGCTGTAAAACGGAAGTCTGCGTTTCCCGCATGGGTGGTGTCTGCCCGTTCTACCGCACCCACATGGCCGCCCAATCATCCCACATCCTCGTGGTCAACCACGCCCTCCTGCTGGCTGATGTTGTCACCGGAAACCGCGTGCTGCCGGAATACAACTACCTTATCGTCGATGAAGCGCACCACCTTGAATCCGCCACCACTAACGCCCTCTCCTTCCGCCTGACACAGAGCGACTTTTTACGTATGCTCCGTGAGATCGGCGGCATTTCCAGTGGGCTGCTCGGCAGGCTCTTGACGCTGGTTTCCCACACACTGCCGCCATCTGATTTCGCCGCGCTAAACCAGGCTGTTCACAAGATCTCGGACCTGCTCTTCCGCCTGGAAAACGAGTTCTCAGACCTGATCTTCAACCTGGATTCATTTATGGACGAACAGCGTGAGGGACAGCCCGTAAGCAGCTACGGTCAGCAATGCCGTGTGCTGCCGGCCACACGCACACTGCCCAGCTGGTCTAATGTTGAAATCGCCTGGGATAGCTGCCAGGACACCATGGAATCCTCGTTGAAGTTCATCGCTGAGCTGCAGAAAGCCGTCGCTGACAGCCTGGACGAAATTCCTGAAGAGCTGGAAGATACGATCGGATCGCTTGCCAGTGTCTACCGCCGGCTGAGCGAAGCTCAAAATTACCTCGATGCTCTGGTAAATCGCCCTGACGAAAATTACGTGTACTGGGTCGAGATCATGCCCAATTCCCTGCGCCTGGCAGTGCAGGTAGCGCCACTGCACATTGGCCCACTGATGGAAAAATACCTGTGGCACGAGAAAGCCTCCGTCATTCTAACCTCCGCTACACTCACCACCAACAACGAATTTGATTACATTCGCAACCGCCTCAACGCCGATGAAGCAGATGAACTTGTACTTGGATCACCCTTTGATTATGAAAACGCCACCCTGCTGTACCTGGTTAACGACATTCCTGAACCAGCCGAAGCCAACGCCTACCAACGCGAGGTCGATAGTGCCATCATCCGCCTGGCCAAGGCCACCGGTGGGCGCATGCTGGCGTTGTTCACTTCCTACGCGCAGTTAAAAAAGACCGCCCAGGCTATTGGCCCCGCTATGGCAGATGCAGAAATCCAGGTTTATGAACAGGGAGAAGGCGCTTCCACGAATACCCTGCTCGAGACCTTCCGAGAGGCTGATAAGGCCGTGCTGTTGGGCACGCGCGCATTCTGGGAAGGTGTGGACATCCCGGGCGAAGCGCTCTCCGTGCTGGTAATCGTCAAATTGCCTTTTGACGTGCCATCTGACCCAATCATCGCCGCGCGCGCTGAAACGTTTGAGGATCCCTTCAACGAATACAATCTACCGGAAGCAATCCTGCGCTTCAGGCAGGGATTTGGCCGCTTGATTCGCACCCAATCAGACCGCGGTGTTGTGGTGATACTGGATAAACGTGTGCTCACCAAAAAGTACGGTCGCCAGTTCCTGGAATCGCTGCCGGTTTGCACGCGCAAGGTGGCCTCAAGCCTTGAATTACCCGCTGCGGCAGCCCGCTGGTTGAACATCTAACTTCCCCTTTCAGTGTTATTCAATTACGGCTATAATCCGCGCTCAGGAGAGTGAGATGAAATATGTGATCAGTACCATGCGCCCGCGCTTTCTCATCCTTGCCCTTGTTTGCGTGTTCCTGGGAACCGCTGCTGCCATCTGGACTATTGGAGCAGTAAATCCCTGGCATGTTGTACTGGCGTTCATCGGCGGATTGGCGGTACACGGCTGCGTGAATGCCATAAACGACTACACCGACATTCGCAGCGGGCTGGATTTCCGCACCAACCGCACACCCTTTAGCGGTGGAAGCGGTACTTTCGTGGAGGACCCCGGCAAGATCCACCTGGCGCTGTGGACAACCATCATTACCGCTGCAATCTCCACGGTCATTGGCTTCTACTTTGCTATTGTTGTCGGGTGGCCGATATTGCTCATTGGTGCCGTTGGACTGATCGTCATCTTTACCTACACTCAATGGCTCAACAAGCAGCCTTTCCTGTGCCTGCTTTCGCCGGGCATTGGTTTTGGCACACTCATGGTTCTTGGGACGTTCTATGTACTCACCGGTAGGATCACATGGGCAGCGGTAATCGCTTCCTTCATTCCTTTCTTCCTGGTCAGCAATCTACTGTTGTTGAACCAGTTCCCTGATGTTGAAGCGGATTCTACAGTCGGCAGAAAACACTATCCCATCCTCATTGGCAGAAAAACCAGCGCCGCCATTTACACAGCCTTCCTGGTTGCAACCTATACCACGATAATCATCGGAGTGGTGGTCAAACTCACCCCCGCCTGGACGCTGCTGGGATTGCTGTCAGCCATCATCGCCTTCCCGACAGCGCGGAACGTCCTCAGGAATGCAGAAAACCTGCCAGCTCTTTTACCGTCGCTCATTCAAAACGTGCTGCTCAACCTGGTAACACCGGTGTTAATGGGAATCGGATTTCTGATCGCCTGACGGAACAAAACACGGGCATAAGACGTTAATAAAATGGCAGGTTTTCTGCCTTTTTTGCATTTTACTTCTGAAGTAAGCGGCAGAACCTAGAATAAAACTTGTACATTAACTGCTATAATGATAATAATAAGAGTAAGTTTATCGTAATTACAATTACCAGGAGGAAAACCGATAATGAAAACCAGACTCTTAGCAGTTCTGATCGTAATGCTGGTGATCATGGTGATGAGTACCGCGTGCGGTCTGGCCACACCCAGCGGAGTACCCTCAGAGGACTTCATCGCCACCAGCGTTGCTGCAACGGTAAACGCACAGCCCGAAGGACCAGCCGCGACTGATTCACCCGCCCTGCCGACGCTTGAATCCACCGCCGCACCCACAACTGCCCCTATCCCGGTAACTCCACCCTCATCATATCCCTTGAGTGTGGCTTTCGTTGCACCTGATAAAAATGCCTATTTTTGGGCTGAGACAATGTCCGCACCCATTGCGCTTACCACCAGCAGCGATGTGGAAAATGCCATTGTTTCACCGGATGGTTCGCAAGTGGTTCTCACGCGTTCCACTGATTGGGTTAGTTATACCCTTGACGTGATCAATTCAGACGGCAGCAACCTGCGCACGCTCATTTACCCCTCCGGATTTGATTCACTTCCCCGTCCGGCTGATGCGATTGCGTCCGTTCCCAGCCAGCTCAGCTGGGTTCCCGGCACCCGCAACCTGGCGATGACCACGCGCATATCCTATGATGGACCTGGTTATCAAATTGGGGAAAGCCTTTTCGTCATCGATACAGATACCTCCGAGATGCGCGTTCTGTTCAACGTTGAAACCCAATGGGGCTGGCACTATTCCTTCTCACCGGATGGTACCAGCATCGCCGTCTCATTCCCTGAGGGGATGGATATCTACGCCTTAAGCGGTGAAAAACTGGATCGACCGGTGCTCGCATACCCATTCGTCAATACTGCCTCCGAGTACGCCTGGGTGGCTTCTCCCGCCTGGTCAGCGGATGGCAGCACCCTCGTAGTGGTGGTTCCCCCCCAGAATCCCTGGGAAATACCTTATGACGACTCAAGTGTATATCGCATCTCATCAGATGGCATGACCGGCGAATTGATGTTTGACACACAGATGAGCTATTGGCCTTCACAAATTGCCGATATTTCACCTGACCTATCAAAACTCGCCTTCCTCGTGCATGCAGGCGCTCCGACCGACGGCGAATTTACACTTCGCGTGGCAAACATCGATGGCAGCGGATTAACAGATTACACCACGGGAAAGATTTACAGCGTTCCCGAATGGTCAGCTGATAACAGTAAATTCTTCTACAGGGATGATGTTACCGGCGCCTGGATTGGCCAGGTTGGAGCAGCCCCTGTTTCAATACCGGATTTCAATAATACCCGTGATATAGCCTGGATCGATGCCAACCGTTTCATCGGCGCTTCAGGTCCTGAAGGCGGCTGGAAGTTGCTGCTGGGGGACATTGGCTCACCCACAGGGGTTATCTATAGTTCAGTAATCGACGGCGAACGTCTGCATTTCACCATCAACCGGTGATGACGATCAATGTGAACACGAAAATTAAATGCGTTATAATTTTCAGGTAACGACTCAACCTGGAAAATTCGGAGCACAAATGAGACTGATACGCCGCCTGGTGATACTCACCATCTTTCCTTTACTTCTGCTGACAGCGTGCGGCGGGAACACTACACCTGCTGCGACACCGATCAGCCTGGATGAGGCTGTACGGCTGACCGTGGCAGCTCTCCCGACTGAAACCAGCACACCCTTGCCCACTGCCACACCCGAGCCCACTGCCACCCCAACCCAGGTCATCGTGCGCTACGGACCCGATAACTTCCCCGCCAACGTGGACCCGCTCACCGGGTTGGAGGTCTCTGACCCGTCCATCCTGGATCGCCGTCCAATGATGATCAAGGTTTCCAACTTCCCGCGCGAAGGGCGCCCGCATGCCGGTCTATCCGCTGCTGATATCGTCTTCGATTACTACACAGGTGAAGGTGCCAATCGGTACTTGGCGCTATTTTATGGCACAGAATCAGAGCAGATCGGCCCCATCCGTTCTGGCAGGCTGATCGACCGCTACCTGGTCTCACTGTACCAGGGCGTGCTCGGAGCAGTCTACGCTTTTCCCTCTGAATGGGAGACGATCCTCAATTACCTGGGTTGGACCAGGGTGATCTCTGAAGGTCCCAACACCTGCCCGGCCATGTGCCGGCAGAAGGATGTTATGGCTGAGATCAGCGTGTTCGCCAATTCAGCTGAAATGACCAAGTATTATGCCGCCCGCCCCAACGCCTCCAACACCCGGCAGAACCTTAATGGAATGGCCTTTTATACGCTGCCGCCAGCGGGCGGTGTTGAAGCCCTAGAAATGACCCACCAGTTTGGCAAGAACAACTACGCCGGCTGGAAGTATAACCCTGAGACCAGAAAGTACATGCGCTGGATCGACAGTATTAAAGACAACGGCGAAGTAGAGATGATCCCGTTGACTGACAGGAACAACGGAGAACAGCTGCAGTTCTCCAATATCATCCTGGTCTACGCCGAGATCGAAACCCTGCACCACGAAGACACAATCCACGAAATCCACATTATCAACACAACCGGACGCGCTGTCGTCTTCCGTGACGGGTTAAAGTATGAAATTTCCTACAAATCCGGCTGGGATACACCCATCCAGTTTCTCAACCAGGATGGGACACCGTTTGAACTGCAGCCTGGCAACACCTGGATGCACTTCACAGGTATGAACTCGGAACTCACCGAGGATCCTCCTGGAGTGTGGTTCTCCAGGAACTGGAAACCGTAATAATTCTGATAATTTACTTAAAAGGTTGTTCCTGAAACGGAACAACCTTTTTGATTCACTGAGGATCCGAAGCGAATTGTATACGGTTGCCTTCGGGGTCGTAGAAGGTACCAAAGCATATCACACCTGGTATCGTGACCGCATCATCACATCTAACACCCCTGGCGCGTAACACCTCTGTAGCCGCGACCGCATCTTCCACGCTGAGTACAGCGGTTGCACCCCCGATGTACGGGGGTATCGGTCCTTCTGAATCCCAGCGGCTGATGGCAATGTGGGTTTCTCCATCACCCCCAAATTCGATCCAACCCATTTCATCGCTCTCGTAAGCCACAGGCCACTCAAGGACTTCTTTGTAGAACCGTTTCGCAGTTTCCCAATCCTTGACATGGTAAGAAACCACACTGATGAATTTGAAGAGTGTCATACCCAATCTCCTTGTCAATCACTTGAAATCATTGCTGAATAAATGTACCATCACGGATCTCGCGCAGGGTCCCTTTGATCTCCTCTACCGTGTTCATTACAATTGGCCCGTAGCGTACGATCGGTTCGTTCAACGGTTTGCCAGCCACCAGCAGGAACCTGGTACCCAGCAACCCAGCTTTTACGCAGATTCCTCCTCCCTGACCCAGTACCAGCAATTTTGTCGCTGCGATCGTGGCACAACAAAAATCACCACCGCCTCTGAACACGTAAATGAACGCGTTGTGACCCTCTGGAATGTCGTGTTCAAATGTATCCCCGCTGTCCACCGCCACGTCCAAATACAACGGGTCAACCGCGATGCCGCTGACCGGGCCAACGCTGTCTCCATACTGCCCGGCGATCAGCCGGATGGCGACTCCCTTTTCCGGGTTTAACCATGGAATCTTTCCGGCCTTGATCTCCTTGTAGCGTGGTGGGCTCATTTTGAGCGCTGAGGGCAGGTTGACCCAAAGTTGGAAACCTTCCATGTGCCCCCCCAACCCTTCGGGCATTTCCTCATGCAAGATCGCCCGTCCGGCGGTCATCCATTGCACGTCCCCTGAACCAATCTCTCCCTTATTGCCCAGGCTGTCTTTGTGTTTTACCAGTCCGGCCAGCATATAGGTCACTGTTTCGATGCCGCGGTGCGGGTGCATGGGGAAACCGCGTTCGTAATCCTCCGGGTTATGCGACCCGAAATGGTCCAGCAAGAGGAACGGGTCCAGGTGGTCGAACCTTTCTGAGCCGATCGAACGGCTCAGTTTGACCCCCGCTCCTTCGCGCACCCACTGTGGTTCTATGATCTCCACAATTTCTCTCATAATTTTTCTCCGGTAAATCAATTGCTACCAGTAAAACCCGCAACCTCCATTATAAATGACTCCCGGTTTTTCCTCCGGGAGCCAGTAATCTCAGATATCCAGGTTGCGCACCGCGTGGGCGTGCGTGGAGATGAAGCGCGTGCGCGGGGGCACCGCCGAGCCCATCAACATGTCAAATGTATGGTCGGCGGCCGCGGCGTCATCGATTGACACCTGCAGCAGTGTTCGCGATTCGGGATTCATTGTTGTTTCCCATAACTGGGTGGGGTTCATTTCACCCAGACCTTTGTATCGCTGCAGAGTGGCCTTCTCCGCCAGGGTTCCCAATGATTTCAGGTACTCATCCTTTTCGGCTTCGGTGTATGTGTAGTGTACCTGCCCCTTGTGCGCGATGCGGTACAACGGCGGTTGGGCAATGTAAAGGTGCCCCTCCTCAATGATGTGCGGCATATAACGGAAGAAGAACGTGAGCAGCAGTGTGCGGATGTGACTACCGTCAACATCAGCATCGGTCATGATGATAACTTTGCCGTAGCGCAGGTTCTTTAAATCGAAATTGTCACCAATGCCAGTACCCAGCGCGGAGATGATGGCCTTGATCTCTTCATTGCCCAGTATCTTATCCAGGCGTGCGCGTTCGGTGTTGAGGATCTTGCCGCGCAACGGCAGAATCGCCTGGAAATGCCGGTCGCGGCCTTGCTTGGCCGAGCCGCCCGCCGAGTTCCCTTCCACAATGTACATCTCTGTACGCGCGCTATCCTTGTCCGAGCAGTCCGCCAGCTTACCCGGCAGGGTTAACGATTCCAGCGCGGATTTGCGGATGACCAGGTCACGCGCTTTACGCGCAGCGTCGCGTGCGCGGGCTGAGGTGAGGCATTTGCTCACGATGGCTTTGCCAGCCGATGGGTTCTCTTCCAGGAAAGCGCCAAACGATTCCCCCACCACCTGCTGCACGTAGGTCTGCACTTCCGGGTTCATCAATTTGACTTTGGTCTGGCTTTCAAACTGAGGATCGGGATGCTTGATGCTGACGATGGCGGTCATACCCTCGCGGGTGTCATCGCCGGTGAAGTTGGGGTCAGCGTCCTTTAATAAATTCGCGCGGCGCGCATAATCATTGATCACCCGGGTGATCGCCATGCGCAGGCCGGTTAGGTGTGTGCCGCCATCAATGGTGTTGATGGTGTTGGCAAAGGAGAATACCGACTCAGTGTACGCGTCAGTGAACTGCACCGCCACCTCAATACCGATATTCTCAATCTCTTTTTCAACGTAATAAACAGGATGCAGCACATCACGGGAGCGGTTTATGTAACGCACAAAGGAAACAATACCTCCTTCGAAGAGGAAGGTCGTCTCCTTCTCCGGTGGTCTTTCATCCACCAGTTTGATCTTGACATTGCGGGTGACAAAAGCCATCTCGCGGAAGCGCTGCGCCAGGGTATCAAAACGGTAATCCACTTCCCCTTTGAAGATTTCGCGGTCAAATTTGAAGGTCGTAGAGGTTCCGGTTTTGCTGGCTGGCGCCTTACCGATGACCTTTACAGCCTCCTGCGGAATGCCGCGTACGTAGCGCTGGAAATACTCGTGCCCGTCACGGTACACATGCACTTCGCACCATTCTGATAACGCGTTCACTGCAGAGACACCAACCCCGTGCAATCCGCCCGATACCTTGTAAGAGGAATGGCCGAATTTGCCGCCCGCGTGCAGCACGGTCATCACCACTTCCAGCGCGGATTTCTGTTTCTCGGGGTGAATGTCCACCGGGATGCCGCGGCCGTCGTCAATGACGGTGACGCTGCTATCAGCATGAATGATGATATCAATGCGGCTGCACGCGCCCATAAGCGCTTCGTCGATCGAATTGTCGACCACTTCGTAAACAAGATGATGCAGCGCCTTAAGATCCGTACCACCCACGTACATGCCCGGACGACGGCGAACCGCCTCCAGACCCTCCAGCACCTGGATATCCTTGGCGCCGTAATTGGCGGGATTATTGCTGTTCATCCGGTGTTCCTCCACTTTCTTGTTTCTTAAAGGCTTCTGTCATCTTTTGAACGTTGAATTGCATCCACTTTATTCCATCACGATAGTACAGGAAACTGGCAACCAGCAACCCTGTAACAATAAAAGCGTGCCCGCCGATCCCCACCAGCATCAGCCAGGAGTCGCTACCGGGAAGAGTCCAAACCATGTTAAGACCTTCGCTGATGAGAAGCGCAACGAGGATGAAAAAGCTGGTGCCGGGAAGGAAAAAACGCACCATCTTCAGGCTGAGCAGCATGGAGGGAACCACTTTCTGATCCAGCGCAAAAATTCCGTGCGGTGAAAAAACCAGCGGCAGCACCAACCATAGCGACATGAAACCTACCAGCACAATAACGAATTGCGCCAGACCAGCACTGATGAGTGAGAGAACCGACACCAGGATCAGAAGCGGGATGGAGATGGCGATAAGCAGCCCCACCAGGATGAGGAAAAAAACCAGTGTTTGCGCGTACTGGTTGAGCAGTTTGTTCATACTGAAGTTAATTGCTTCTGGTTGAGAGTGGCGTGAGAGCGCGTTGAAATAAATGGCACCGAGGAAAAACCCCAGCGTCAACAACCCACCCAGCACGGCAATTCCCACCCGCAGGGAGGATAGTTCATAGATGCCAAAAAAGTTAACCGGTGTCGCGACCTCTCCGAGGCGGGCGATGAGGCTGGGCACTCCAACTGGCAGGGTGCGGATGGCTGAGAACAGGTTAAACTGCTGCAGCATCTCCGTGTACAGGGTTGTGGCAGTACGCACTGTCTCGACCATGTCTGTGGGGGCGAGCTTCAGCATGTTCGCCGTGATCATCTGCAGCGTCGGCGTGAACAGGTCGTATATGCGCAACCTCGGACCCAGCCACAGGAATAGATCCACCAGCACAGGCAGGAGGATGAGGTGAATCTGCCCGGCAACCGTATTGAAACCTTTTAGGATGGTGGGAAATAGCCGGGGAGGGGCAGCGGCAAGGATCGGTTCGTTTGTATTCATACAGTCTATCATTTTACCATATCTGCTTTCCCTACCCGCTGATAGAACCACGCCACCGCACGATGGATAAGGTAAAATTATCCTGTGAACGAACAAAAACATCTCCCGGATGTTGATCGATTGAGCGTGGTGATCGCCCTGATCCTGCTGGCGTACGCCACCACAGCGTTCATATCCCTTCCAACACGTTCATTGAATTTACAACTTCCCGGCATCCTGCTGGTGATCAACCTGAACTTTTCAACGATCGTGGCGATAGTGGCAGCTATACTGGCAGTGGCTGGTGTGGAGTGGGTGATAAACGCCCACCCCAGCCTCATCGCTCAAAATCACTGGCAACACTGGCACCACTGGCTTGTACCCGCGTTCAGCGCGGTTGCCATCGGCATCACGCTTGGTACGCTGCCGGTCGGTCCCGCCTGGTGGATCGTGTTTGGCCTTGGCGGCTTTTTGCTTTCAGCAGTCCTGACCGTGGAATACATTTCTGCTGACCCCGCGGACCTGCGCTATTCCTTCGCGGTGCTGGGTCTTGACGCGGTCAGCTTCGCATTGTTCCTGACCATTATCATTGCCATTGCCGGCGCTGATCTGCGATTGTATATTTTACTGGCGGCAATCTTTCCGGTTGTTTTCCTGGTAAGCGCCCGTTCGCTTTTCCTGCGGCTGCGCGGCACGTGGCGGCTCGGTTGGTCCGCGGGGATTGCACTCATTGTTGCCCAGCTGGCTGCCGCGCTGTTCTACCTGCCCTTACGCCCCCTGCAATACAGTCTCATCCTGCTGGGGACCCTGTACGGGTTGATAAGCCTGGCTTCCAATATCGAAGAAAAAGCCAACCACCGCACAATGTGGATCGAACCGGTGCTGGTGGCGCTTTCTTTTACCGTGTTGGGCTTTCTGCTGCGATAATTACAAGCGGCGTTATACCGCTTATCTACTGTTCTGCTCCGGGCTCTTCGGCAGTGAGCGTTTTGTACAGGTAGACCACATTGCGCTTGTGCAATTCCACTCCCAATCCCCCCAGGGTGACGCGGCTCTTCCCGCAAGATTCGATATCGATCTCAGCCAGCGCTTCCAGCGGTTCGCGCCGTTTAGAAGCGGCTCTCACCGCCTTGCGCACTGTGTTGATGTACGCCAGGTTGGAGCGGGTGGCTTCCTCGATCTCTCCGCGCAGGATGATATCGCCATGCCCCTGGATGATGTTCTCCAGGCCCATCTTGCCGATGCGTTTGATCGTCGCGGAAATCTCATCCGGGTTGCCATCCACAATGTATGGCAGCGGCATAAAAGCATCGCCGGCGAACAGCACCCTGTCTTCCTCCACCAGCACGGAAATACCATCCGCAGAGTGACCGGGAGTGGGAAACATAACCAGCGACTTCTTACCCACGCGCAGCGTGAGATTGCCCTCAGAAAAAGTGAGGTGCGGTGGGATCAACTTAACCTGCTTGAAGGCCGCGTTGTTCTTCTTGATCGACTCGAGTGAAGCCTCGCCTTTTTCCAGCATCGTTTCGCGGGAAAGTGAATGCGCGATCACCGTGGCGCCGGGGAAAAAGCAATTGCCCCACGAATGATCAGCGTGATAGTGTGTGTTGATCACATAGCGCACCGGTACCCCCAGGGTATCCTCAATGTAGTCACGCATCTCCAGTGCTTCTTCCGGCAGGGCTAGCGTATCGATCATCACCGCCCAATTTGGACCGGTGATCGCCCCGGCCGTCACCTGGGCGTAAACTTCGCTTTGAAACCAGTACACATTATCAGAAACCCGTTCGCGATGCATATCTTTTCGTCCTTGAAATTTGAGATGTTTCCAATTACCTGTCCAATTTAGTAGCATAGCATAAATGAAATGAAAAGTCAAAAAATAGCCTTTTTCACGAATTATTTAGTCATGGTGAGCGTTCTAACCCGCACGACTTGCCCAAACGCGAACTTACAGGCGTGTAAACTGAAGCGCGGGGTATTCTCAGTATAATTAACGCCAGAGGATAAGCACAATGATCACCGAGACCCGCCAGAACTACCGCGTGCTGCTGCCCGGCTTGCTGCTTGGCCTGACCGCCTTCATCATTCTGATCTTCCTCAGCAGCCTGCCCCGGGTTGTCACCCTGTTCGGCTCTTTCAAGTGGCAGTATTTCGCGGTGGCGGTAGGTCTGAACATCGTGCATCACGCGCTGCGCTTTCTCAATCTTTCCTTTTCGCTGAACTTTTCTGGCATCCGCAGGATTCCCCTGATAAAGCGCATGATCTACTACATCTCCAGTTCAGCACTGACCGCCGCTGACCCCAAAGCCAACGAATCCTACCGCTCGGTCTGGCTCAGTAAAGCCTGCGGTATTCCGCTAATCCGCATTGATTCCATCTTCCTCATTGACCAGTTGTCAGATGGCTTGAGCATCCTGGCGCTGGCGACTCTCGGCATCCTCGCTTACCCGGCGTTCTGGCCTTTCTTCGCCCTCATGCTGGGCTTGTTCGTGCTCTCGATTTTCTTCATGCAGATCAAGCCCGCCGGTGAAGGGCTGCTGGACGCGGGTGAAAAACTGCCCCTTCTGCGCCTGTACAGCCGCCAGCTGCGCCAGTGCATGGAAGGAAATGAGCGTCTCTTTAAAACCTTCCCCATGACCCTCTCGCTGCTCTTCAACGTGCTGGCATGGATCGCCCTGGCCGCCGCCCTCTTCTTCATTCTGGTCGGGTTCGGACTCGAAACCAGCCTCACCCTGGCAGCCATCGCCTGCCTGGTGCTGGCGTTCTCCATCATGATCGGCTTCTTTTCAACTGTGCCCGGCGGCCTGGGGGTGATCGAACTGGCGCTGGCCGGCCTGCTTACCTTCCTGCTTGGTTTTCAGCCTGAACTTGGCGTCACCGCCACCATCCTCTTCCGCATGTCCACCTTCTGGATCAGCCTGCTCTTTGGTATACTCTTCTGGTCGGCCGCGGCGAAATCATGCGCGGCAGAACCGGGAGCAGACAGCATTGCTGAAGGTTGATTTTCACACCCACACACATTACTCCGCAGACAGCATTACTTCCATCGAGAAGCTGATCGCAGCCGCGCGCGCCCGCGGGCTGGACCGGGTGGTGGTGACCGATCACAATACACTCAGCGGTGCGCATGAAGCC
The DNA here is from genome assembly GCA_964390015.1 of uncultured Anaerolinea sp. Classification (GTDB taxonomy): domain Bacteria; phylum Chloroflexota; class Anaerolineae; order Anaerolineales; family Anaerolineaceae; genus UBA6107. The sequence continues at coordinate 36,099 of CAYMGO010000013.1, forward strand.
TGGCGCACGGCGCCTGACCTGGTAATTCCCGGTGAAGAAGTGCAGACCACCGAGGGCGAGTTCCTCGCGGCTTTCGTCACGGAGGAAGTTCCCCGCGGGCTTGAGCCAGCGGAAGCGCTCAAGCGCCTGCGCGACCAGGGCGCTTTTATCAGCATCTCCCACCCTTTTGACCCCCAGCGCTCCGGTTGGAGCCGCGCCACGCTTGACATCATCGCGCCGCAGGTAGACGCCATCGAGACTGGCAATGGCCGTGTGCTGATGGTCGAATACAATCTACAGGCTGCCGTCTACGCAGAAGGTCTGGGGCTGCCGGGCAACGCCGGCTCAGACGCGCACCACCAGAGCGAGATCGGTCGCATGTACACCCTGCTGCCGGAGTTCAACGATACTGAAACACTAAAGACCGCCATGCGCTCGGCCCAGGTACGCGGACGGGTATCCTGCGCGCTGGTGCACCTCTACTCCACGCGCGCGCGTATGTTGAAAGCATTGCGAAGCAAGTAGTAATGAGTAAATCGTAATCAGGCATCAGCTTCAAATTTCAATGGCTGCGGAATAACCCTGATCACCAATCACTACTCACGAATAACCAAATAAGATAAAATAGGTACTGC
>CAYMGO010000014.1:0-11455 GCA_964390015.1 uncultured Anaerolinea sp.
TTATCGGTTCTCGCTTCGCTCGAGCACGTGTGCGATCGCCGTGGAAGCCGGGCCGCCGAGCGCCAGGGTGAGGGCAGTGCGCGCGTTCGGCACCTGGTTTGCACCGGCTTCGCCGCGCAGCTGGGTAACCGCTTCCACCACCTGGTACACACCCTTCGCGCCGATGGGGTTGCCGCGCGCCAGGCAGCCACCCATGGTAAGGATGGGCAGCCGGCCGTTGATGGCGAAATCGCCTTCACGCGCCATTTGCCAGGCTTTGCCTTTATCAGCCAACCCGCAAGCTTCAAGCGTCAGCGCGGCGTAGATCGAAAACGCGTCGTCCAGTTCGAACAGGCTCACCTGCCCAGGTAGCACACCCGCCTGCAAGGCGGCATCAGCCACTGCCCTGGCAGCAGCGGTAAAAGCCATTGGGTCGTCGCGGTCGTGCCACGAAAGTGCATCACTGCTCGCGCCTGACCCCATCACACTGATAACCGGGTGCTTGTAGCCACGCGGCAGCAAGTCGCGCCGCGTGAGGATCACCGCTGCGGCGCCATCGGCGTAAGTGGCACCATCAAACATGTTAATGGGATCGCTTAGCATGCCTGCCCGCGCGTAGGATTCCTCAGTCAAGCGGTTCTGATAGAACGCGAACGGGTTTTTGGCACCGTTGTTGTGCGCCAGCAGCGCGAAACCGCTGAGCGCGTCTTGCGGCAACCCGTGTTCGTAAAGGTAGCGTTGTTGGATAAGCCCGGCCTGGCTGGTGCTGGTGAGACCGGGGATGGATTCGTAATCGTAATCCAGCTCCTGGGTGATTACCGCTTCGGCATCTGAGCGCACCAGGTCGCTCCATTTTTCCACCCCCAGCACGGCTACTGTACCCGCCTGACCACTGAGGATGGCCAGCGTTCCCAGCCGCAATGCAGCCGCGCCTGATGCCCCCGCCGCTTCAGTGGTATAGGCTTCAACACCATTCAGGTTAGCGTAATCAGTGAAAAGCGCGCCAAGGTTCGACTGGTGTGAGATCATGGAAGAGAGCAGGTTACCAATATACAGCGCTTCAGGCTTCAACCCGCCGCTGTCTTTGATCGCGCGGATGAGCGCCTGCACACCCAACGAGCGCAGGCCAATCGTGTAATGCTCTCCCACCGGGATCTGACCGATTCCCGCGATGACCACATCTGTCATGATTGGCTCCTTATCCCATATCGATCTTGCCACGGTAGCGAGCGTAAGTGGCATAGTTGATCTCGGTGCGGCGGGCGAGGTATTCGGCGATGGACGGCGCCAGTTCACGCCTTTCAGCGATCTTATCTGTCACCTCCAGGCAGAACGCGTCTGACCCGGCACCGGAGCCGTACGAGACCTGCAAAATACGATCGCCCGGCCTGGCAATATCCAGGATGGCGGTGAGACCGATCATGGAGGCGCCGGCGTAGGTATTGCCAATTACCGGCACCAGCAGACCGGGCTTGATCTGTTCCTCAGTGAATCCCAGGTCTTTGCCGGCCTTCATCGGGAACTTGGGATTAGGTTGGTGAAATACGGCGAAAGTGAAGTCAGAGGCCTTCAAACCCAGCTCCTCCATCATCACCCTTCCGGCGGTTTCAACATGTTTAAAGTAAGCCGGGTCCCCGGTAAAGCGCTGTCCATGCTCAGGGTACTTCTGTTCTGGCCGACGCCAGAAATCGGGTGTGTCGGAGACGTAGGAATAGGAAGCCTCTATGCTCACCGCAGCCTCTTCCACCGGACCGATAATGAAGGCTGCCCCACCGCTGCTGGCGGTGTATTCCAGCGCGTCACCAGGCTTGCCCTGCGCGGTATCCATGCCAATGGCAAGAGCGTAACGCGCCATGCCCGAGCCCACCAGCGCGATCGCCGCCACCATGGCTTCTGTGCCGGCTTTGCAGGCGAACTCCCAATCCCCGGCCTGGATATCATTGGATGCGCCAATGGCCTCCGCTACCAGGGTGCCGCTGGGTTTTACCGCGTAAGGGTGTGATTCTGAACCCACCCACACCGCGCGCAGCGCATGAGGATCGATGTTCGCACGCACCAGCGCGTTGCGCGCCGCTTCGATGGACATGGTAATAACATCCTCATCCAGTCCCGCGACCGCTTTTTCCTTCACGGGTGAGCCCTTTGGTGAGCCAGTCCACAGCATTGAAACTTCGCTCCCCGGTAGGCGGTAACGCGGGATATACGCGCCGTAACCGATAATGCCGGTTCTGCGGTCCGTCCTCAATAGTTTTGATGTGGTGTTTTTCGCTTCCATAGGTTTATTTTCTCCACTCCTGCAGTATTTGCGCCGCCCGATCCGAGCGGATATTGTTTTCTTCAACCAGTACCCGGGCCAGTTTGTTGATTTCTTCACCCTCAGCGCCGGCTGCCAGTGCCACCTGGCGCGCGTGCAGCCCCATGTGCCCGCGCTGGATGCCCTCTGTAGCGAGCGCGCGCAGCGCGGCCAGGTTCTGTGCCAGGCCGACAGAAACGATCACCTGTGCCAGTTCTGCTGCTGTTTTTACTTTCATCAGCTTTAAGGCAGCCACTGCCGAGGGGTTGGAGCGCGTGGCTCCGCCAACGATGCCCACCGCCATGGGCATTTCCAGCCAGCCTTTCAGGTTACCCGCTGCGTCTTTCTGCCAGGTGGTGAGGCTTGTATAACGCCCGCCGCGGGCGGCGTAGGCGTGCGCGCCGGCTTCCACCGCGCGCCAGTCATTGCCGGTAGCCGTGATGACCGCGTCGACTCCGTTCATAATGCCCTTGTTGTGGGTGGCCGCCCTGTATGGATCCGCCTCGGCAAAAGCCCAGGCTTCTATGATGCCATCGCGCACCATCTCCGGTGTGTACTCATCGAACCCCAGCACTGAGAGTGGGATGGTGCATTCGGCGCGCGCCAGCCGCCGATCCGCCAGATTGGTGAGGATGCGCAGGTGCGGCCGTCCGCCGCTGATCTGCGCCACACGCGGGGCCAGCTGCTCCAGCGCGGTGTTGATGGCGTTGGCACCCATGGCGTCGCGCACATCATAGATCAGGTGCAGCACCAGGAAAGGTCCGATGGGTGAACTGGTGATCTCACGCACTTCGATCTCCCGCGGTCCACCGCCAAAACGCGAAAGCACCGGGTCAACCGTGTCCGCCAGGGCGAGCAATTCTTCACGGTGTGCCAGTATCTTTTCCCGGGCAACCCCAAGATCCGCAATGTCCAGCAGCTGCAGTTGACCGATCATTTCCGGCACGGTGGCCCTGGCGGTAAAACCGCCGCCGGCGCGCGCCAGCCTGGCCATAAAGGAGGCTCCCGCCACCACCGAGGGTTCTTCGATCACCATCGGCACCAGAACTTCACGGCCATTGATGAGAAAGTTGCGCGCGATGCCGAGCGGCAGGCTGAAAACTCCCACCGCGTTCTCGATCATGTGGTCAGCAGTTTCCGCTGTGAGGCCGGGTGTGCCGGCCAAAGGCAGCAGGTCCTCTAACGGCAAATCCGCCTCCCGCGCGAGTTGTTCCAGGCGGGAGGATATGGGTAATTCATAAAACTTGGGCGCTTGTTTATCCATGCAACTCCAGTAAGCCACCTTATTGCCTCAATACTACACGCGCGACACTGGCAAAACCTATCAGGATTTTCCAGTTTTCTCTCCGGTGATGAATGTACCAAACAACCTCCTGCGAGATAGCAGCTAGATCTTTCCATTCTTGAGCAATCAGCCCACCCCTTCACTCCAGTTTTTTCCCTGCCAACCCAACCCGTGGATGGAGAGGGGATCGGAATGAGGTGAAAACTTCACGCCTTAACTTCACAGCAAGCCGCAGGGAAATCCCACCCGGCTGCTCTTCTGCGGACAGTTGTACAACCGGTCGGATGCCTGTATTTTTATAGTAGTATTAATAGCGAACATCAACTCATTCGGGAGTTCACCAATGAAAGTCCGTTCCATAACCACAGGCATTCTCTGGGCTTTGCTGTACCTTTTCCTGGTGCTGGCCCCGTTGTTCATTATGTTGGTGGGACCACGCGCCCCGGGCAGGGAATTCTGGCGCGACCTATCCGTGAGCCTCGGCTTCATCGGCCTGGCGATGATGGCGCTGCAGTTCGTGCTGACCGCGCGTTTCAAGTGGCTAAAAGCTCCTTACGGCAGTGACCTGGTCTATCATTTTCACCGGCAGATCTCGTTTGTGGCTTTTACCCTCATTGTCGTGCATCCACTGCTGCTTTTCATCTTTTCACCCAAGACGATCGCCCTGTTGAATGTTTTCACCGCGCCCTGGCGAGCGCGTTTTGCGATAGTGGCGGTACTGTCGCTCGTGGGACTGATCATTTTCTCGGTCTGGCGCAAAAAGCTTAAGATCGACTATTACCAGTGGCGCATCTGGCATGGGATTCTATCAATCCTCGCGGTGGGTATGGCGCTGGTGCATGTTGAAATGGCCGGGTATTACGTGAATACCCCATGGAAGCGCCTGCTTTGGATCATCTACGCGGTGTTCTGGGTGGGGCTGCTGGTATTCACCAGGCTGATCAAGCCTTTACTCCTTTCACACAAGCAGTACCGGGTCGCCGATGTGATCAAAGAACGCGGAGACGCCTGGACGCTGGTCCTGGAACCTGTCGGACACAAGGGAATACGCTTCCACCCCGGTCAGTTCGCCTGGATCAACGTGCGTTCCTCACCATTCTCAGAAAAAGAACACCCTTTTTCCATATCATCCAACGCGGCTGAACCCTCCAGGTTGACCTTTACCATCAAGGAGCTCGGAGATTTTACCCGCACGATCAAAGAAACACAGATAGGAGAAAGGGTTTTTGTTGATGGTCCATACGGTTCGTTTACCATTGACCGGCATGATCACGCCCGCGGATTTATCTTCATCGCTGGCGGGGTTGGTATTACACCAATGATGAGCATGCTGCGCACCATGGCACACCGAAAGGAAACCCGCCCGCTGGTGCTGCTCTACGCCAATCGTGATTGGGACGGTGTTATCTTTCGAGAAGAACTGGAGACGCTGAAGCAACATCTCGACCTCACCATTATCCACATACTTGAAAAACCCCCGGAGGGCTGGAACGGGAAGAGCGGGTATATTTCGCGCCCCACCATCGAAGAGGTCATTCCTCCCGGAGCAAAGCGGAACCAGTTTGAAATTTTTCTTTGCGGGCCTCCACCGATGATGCGGGCAGTTGACCGTTCCATAAAGGAATTGGGGCTTTGGCCGGGAGACTATCACTACGAACGCTTCGACCTGGTTTAGAATGGAAAAGCGATGAGAGAGAGATTATCCACTTACTTCGCGGTTCTACTGGGTCTGATCAGCCTGCTTGTGGCACTGGTCTTCGCCGCTGTGCAGAGCGGCCTGGTTTGAAAGGAGATTAAAAATGTACATGGTATTTTGCGTGCTTGACGACCCGGAAAAATTGGGAAAGGTGCTCGAAGCGCTCGAAAAAGGCGGCATCACTGGTGCCACTATCATCGAATCGACCGGTCTTCACCGCATCCGAAAAAAACGCCTGGTGATGCAATACCTCTACTCTTCGCCGGTGATGGATGAAAAAGAGAACATCACACTCTTCGCTATCGTCCCCAACAACAAGGCTGTAGATGACTGCCTGGCGTTGATCGAAAGTGTTGTCGGTGACATGAGCAACCCGGATACCGGCATCTTCGCGGCCTGGGAACTGGATAGGATCAAAGGCTTACGGTCCCCGGAAAACGCGGGGGAATAAGTATGATCTGGGTAAAATTCATCGCCTTCGCAGTCGTCATTGTCATCGCTGCCAACTTCCTGGCAAAATACGGTGACGCGCTCGCCATCCGCACCAAACTGGGAGGGATGTTTGTTGGTGTGTTACTCATGGCCGGCGCCACATCGCTCCCTGAAGTGCTCACTTCCATAAGCGCGGTCAGCCAGCAAGCACCCGGCATCGCCGCCGGCAACCTGCTGGGTAGCAACGGCTTCAACATGCTGCTGCTGGCAGTCCTCGACCTGATGAACCGCACGCAGCGCCTGCTGCGTAAAGCCGCACGCCGTCATGCGCTCTCCGGCAGCCTGGCGATCCTGATGATCGTTCTTGTGCTCTACTTTATGCTGGCGGATATTGACATCACACTGGGTTGGGTCGGGCTGGATTCACTGATCATCATCGGAGTTTACATCCTGGCGGTCAGGCTGATCTCCCGGGATAATACCTCTCCAACATCCACCATTGAAGAAGAGATTCCCATCGGCACGCCCAAACTTTGGGTGGCAGTTACCGGTTTCCTGGCGGCGGCGGGAGTGCTCATCGCCATAACACCGCTCATGGTGAGAAGCGCCTCAGAGATTGCTGAAATCACAGGGCTGGGAACCACGTTCATCGGCACAACCCTGGTGGCGCTGGTGACCTCTCTGCCTGAAGTTGTCACCACCATTGCCGCTATCCGCATCGGTGCCAGTGACATGGCCATTGGCAACCTGTTCGGCAGCAATATGTTCAACATGTTCGCCCTGGGTCTAACCGACCTCTTTTTCACCAACGGCAGGTTCCTGGCCGCGATCGACCCGGCCTTCATGATTGTTGGCATGCTCGGCCTGCTCATGACCGTCGTCGGTCTGGTGGGCAACCTCGCGCGGATCGAGAGGCGCCTGTGGATCATCGAAATCGACAGCCTGGCATTGTTTGTCATCTACTTCACCGGTTTGTGGCTGCTTTACCAGCAGGGAATAGGGTAAACTACACATGACCGTGCACTATGTACACCTGAAGGGCTCCGCGCTCCAACACCAGTACAACATTGAGGGTAAAGTTCAATCAGCTACGGAGCAGCTGATCATTCGCTCGATCGACCAATTCTACGAAGTAACAGAGAATCTGGTGCGGCGCCTGGGGGTTCAAAAGGTCTACACGGTTCACCTAGACCCGAAAGGCGGTAACAATTACACTCGCGGTGACAGGTTGAACCTCAACACTTCGAACCTCACCGAATGGACGATCACCCACGAACTGGCGCACGCCTTAGACGCGTCTCATGGCTGGCAGCTCTCGCAGCAGATGCGCGTGCACACCGGCAGCGGATTCCTCTTCAGGGCGCTGCATTACGCTCACCCCACCTGGAAGTTGTTGTGGTACAGGGTGGGCAGCCCACCGCCCCCCTGCGGTGTTGATAAGAATTTTAACTCGCTTGAGGATTTTGCCGAAACGGTCACCGCGTACATCTTCCCGGACGAAGCCAGGCGGCGCGCGGAGATACGCGGTTATCCATACGATAAATGGGGTTACTCACATTTTCACGAGACCCCGCGCGGACGTTTCTTTGCAGATCTCATCCGCTTCAATGAAAAAATAACGCCCTCGTGATGAGGGCGTTACTGTCTGTTTTATCGATTAATTCGCCGGGAAGGTCTCTTCACATTCAGGCGCGTTGACACAGATGTAGGTTTTCTTCGGTTTGAGCAGCATACGCGGGGTGGTTTTAAGGATCATGCGGGTACCACAAACCGGGCAATCCGGGATGTTGGCCTCTGCTGCAAACGGGGTCTTGTCTTCAATCTCCGGCTCAACGGGCATTTCGACGGTTCTGACCACAGCTGCCGGGGTCGCGGCAGCCACAGCTTCCACGACCGGTTTGAAAGCGTTATTGAACAACCGCGGCCTGGCGGGAGCTTCCGCTTCGGGTTTCTTGACATCCTGTGGAAGCACTCTGCGCAGGCGGGTGGTTTCGATGATCTTCAGGAAAGCCCGGCCGTCATACAGGAAGATCGGCTTGCCTTCCGCCCACAGGCGCGCCTGCGGGGTGATCAGCCCGGTGGTGACAATCGCGCCAGCGTCTGCATTGGATGCGCGCAGTACACCGTAAAAATCGCGCACCACAGGCTCACCCACCTTACCGCGGTACTTTTTGCACTGCACCAACCAGGTTTCACCCTTGTTGGTGTGCACGATAAGATCGATACCGTGATCGCCGGTCGCGCCTACTTCTTCCACGGTGTGTCCCTGTTCGCGGTAGGTCTTCGCCACCAGTTTTTCGAATTCCGATGGTGAAAGGATCTGCATATCGGCGATGGATTTGATCACGCGGCGTTTACGTGCTTCCTCAAGAACAATGGCCAGCGCCAGCGGCAGCAGGAAGAGGCCGACGACAAGAAAATATTTCGAGTTTTCCGGTTCCGGGATCAGGTGGAAGGTATCCATTGCCAAAAAGTGGAAAACAAGCCGCAGCACGGCAAATAGAACCCACGTGACAACCAGGGATTTGATCGAAAGCCTCAGCATGGTGCCGAAACCATCGCGGCGCTTGAAAATACCGAAGAGCAGCACCACGAACATCACCGGCCACATGCCGACGAGAAACCTTCCAGCGGTGGTTAAAAGTTCAAGTATCGTATCCATAGCCAAACCTCCACACAACACAAAAACAGAATTTCCTTTTATGTTGCACGAATAATGCCAGAATCCGCCATTCAGAGGCGGATTCTGGACTCGGTATACAGAAAGTCAGCACATCATTGCACGGTGATCACGTCACCTGGTCGCATGATTACCACGCGCGTATCCGTGTTTTCTCTCACACGCCGCGCCCAGGCTTCCGGGTCCTGGCGGATGACCTCAAAAGTATCAAAGTGGATAGGTACAACTACACCTGGTCGCAGCAGTTTTACCGCCAGCAGCGCGTCATCCGGTCCCATGGTGTAATTATCACCGATGGGCAGAACCGCCAGGTTGATGCCTTCGTCGCCGATGAGCTTCATATCCCCGAAGAGCCCGGTATCACCAGCCAGGTAGAGCTTCTTCCCGTCCAAAGTGGTCAGCAGGAACCCGCCGGGGTTGCCACCGTAGGAACCATCCGGCAGCGCAGAACCGTGCAACGCATTGGTCATCTTCAGGTAACCAAAGGGGTAATTGAACCCGCCGCCAAGGTGCTGCGCATGTGTTTTGAACCCCTGTTTTGCAAACCAGGTGCTGATCTCAGCGTTGGAGATGATGGTCGCCCCGGTGCGCCTGGCGATCGCTGGTGCATCGCCCACATGGTCTCCATGACCGTGAGTAATGAGAATATAGTCGACATCCAGTTCGTCGGGATTTTGGTTGGTTTTCGCGTTACCCTTGAAAAATGGATCAACCAGCAGCCTGTAACCACTGCTTTCGATGCCAATGGCAGCGTGCCCATACCAGCGTAAAGTCGTTATCATTGATACCTCCTTGTTCATACTTCCAATCCAGTGTGCCCGAGAAGACCGAGGATGAGCGAAAGCTCACCGCGGTGATGGACCTCGTGCTCGATGACATGCCATAGTATCTCATACAGTGTCTGTGTTTCACCTGTCGGAGTTGCAAAACGCCACTCCAGGTCAGGCTGCTTCAGTCCTTCAATGAACTGCCGAGTGCGCTCGTGTGAAAGTTCCAATCGCTTGCGGATGGCGCGACCACTGGGGTATTGCGACATTTGGTAGCGCAGGTGCAGCGGTAGATCCTTGCGCACCACAGCGTGGATCCAGTAATCCTCGCACTCCGCGATGTGCAGGAAGGTCTCGCCCACCGCCCAGCAAGCAGGTGCGGGTTTAAAAAACAGTTCGTCCTCTGAAAACCACGAGACCATTTGGATGAGGTCCTTGCGAACCCGCCCCCAGGGATAGAATAACTCGTTAGGGTCCAAGCTTACCTCGTCAGAACGGGCATCCCCTTGCGGTAATCATCGATCAGCTCGATCGACCTTTCCAGTTCCGGTTCGGCGAAGCGGCGCAGTGGCACGAGGAAGTACCTGTCAGTGGTGGCTTCAGCGGTTCTGCGGATCTCCCTACCGAAAGGCGTGATGTTCAGCCTGTCACCCTCCCTGCTCACCCAACCCTTGCGTATCAATCCGCTAACAGCTGTCAGCGTCTCCTCCATCGAATTGCCCCTTTTGCTGAGCGCCTGGTTGATAACTCCCAGTACAGCCTGTTTTTCGACCCACAAGTAAGTGAGGATATCCCAGGCGTGACCGTTCTCTTCGTAACCATGCCAGGCTGCAAGGTGAGCATCATCGCGGTAAGCCCGCAACTCATCAAAGAACTGATCAACGCGTGCCAGCATCGGTGCTTTTCTGCCAGGGTCAAGCCGGCGCGCATGCCGGATGCACCAGGTACCGGGCGGCTCCGGAGCTTCCAGGCAGGAATCAGCGAGATCCTTTAAGCGGCTGGCCAGGTCCATCATCATTGTCACCGGCAGCGGTTGAAAGCCTGACATCGTAGTATGGAGAGCTTGCATAAATTCTTTGATCGTTTGCAGCCCTGCTTCTGTCAAGCGGTAACTCTCATCGCCCGTGGCGTGCAGCATACCATTTTTCGCCAGGCCTTCCAAAATCTTCCTGTAATGTTCCGGGGATGTGTAAGGCGAGCGAACATTGAGCAGCCTCACGCTTACGGGATCGGGCTCAAATGTCGGTACAGCGGTCAGAATGAAGATCTCCTGCCGGGGCAGTCCGAACCAGTTGCACATTCTCGCAACCACAGGTTCCACAATGGGAGAGAGGGCGTATGAAGCCGCCTCGATCGCCGGATACAGCTCCTTAAACACCACTTTTGCACCTCTTTCAAACAAGTCGCCGCGATAACAAAATCTACAGGTATTATTTCATAAAGAGAGGGGTAATTCAAGTTGCAGTTTTTCGTTAGGGAGCAATTTTTCAGATACAATTCTCTGACCCGGGAGGTATCCGGAATATATTAATAAAAGAATGGAAATCGCGTTAATGCCGGAACCTGAATTCATCACCTTTGAAATTCTCACCATGCTGGTTTTCGCCGCCTGCTTTTGGCACGCTGCGCGACAGGGAAAAGCCAGGGTTCTCGAATTGTTTGCCAGCCTGGTTTTCGGCGTCAGCCTGGAATGGATGACCCTCAAGCAGCTGGAGGCGTATCACTATGGGCAATTCCTGGTAATGTTTGACGGAGCGCCGTTATGCATTGGCCTGGGTTGGGCGGTGATCATCTACAGCGGAATGGAATTCGTGAAACACCTGGACATGCCGGATTTCGCGCGTCCGTTCCTGGTGGGTCTGATGGCACTGAACATCGACGCTGCCATGGACGCAGTGGCCATCCGCCTGGGGTTCTGGAACTGGATCATCCCGTTTGACCTGCAGTGGTACGGCGTTCCTTACGGAAATTTCTGGTCGTGGTTCATCGTGGCAGCATCTTTCAGCGGGCTGGTGTACTGGCTGCGCGCGCGTGGCTGGCACAACGCCAAGCAAGCCTGGCGGCTGTGGGTTTATCCGCTCATTGCCCTGGCTGGTTCGATCCTCATCCTGGCTGCAACCAATTTCCTCTTCGTTAACCTGTTCGCACACAGTGATATCGGCAGCGCCATGGCGATGGTCGTGCTTGTCTATTCCGGAATCGTTGTGGTCTATGTATCCCGACCCAGGTTCATCCCTGCGCCACGCCTTGATTGGGTGGTGCTCTCGGTTCCCCTGGTTTTTCACCTTTTCTTCACCATCGTCGGCTTTACCAGTGGAATTTA
>CAYMGO010000014.1:11555-26730 GCA_964390015.1 uncultured Anaerolinea sp.
TGGTGGCGCTCCGGCAGGTGACCCGCGAGCGCTTTTTCTATGGCCTGCAAGGGCAGCACAGGCAGGTTGGCGATGAGCGCGCCCAGCAGCACCATGTTGGTCATGCGCTTATCACCCAGTTCCTCGGCAATATCATTGGCCTTCACCATCACCACCTTGATATCTTTCCGTGTGACCTCGCGGTCCACCATGGACTCGTTCACCACCAGCACCCCGCCTGATTTAACTTTCCCCTCGTATTTATCCAGCGAAGGCAGGTTCATGGCGATGACCGCCTGAGGATTGCTGACCATGGGTGAGCCGATCTCTTCATCGGAGACGACAACGGTACAGTTCGCTGTGCCGCCGCGCATTTCCGGTCCGTAGGAGGGGATCCAGGTGACTTCCTTGCCTTCATCCATGGCAGCGTAGGTGAGCAGCTGCCCGGTGAAAAGCACGCCCTGTCCGCCAAACCCCGCGGTAATGATCTCTGTCTGCATTTTTCCTCCCGCCTAGAACCTGAGCCCGGCGATGGCCGGGTGAACTTTGAAGTCGCCCAGGGGAAAATAGGGCACCATATTGTTCTCAAGCCAGTGCAGCGACTCCACCGGGGTCATGCCCCAGTTGGTTGAACAGGTGGAGAGCATCTCCACCATTGAGAACCCCAGCCCGCGCATTTGTACCTCAAATGCGGTGCGGATGGCTTTCTTTGCCATGCGGATGCTCTTGGGATCATGCAGCGAGCGCCGCACCACGTAAGAAGCACCATCCAGCGTGGCGATCATCTCCGATGCTCTTACCGGGTATCCCTGGGTCTCCACATCACGCCCGCGCGGTGAAGAGGTGGTTTTCTGTCCGGGCAGGGTAGTAGGCGCCATCTGTCCCCCTGTCATTCCGTAGTTGGTATTGTTGAGAAAGAACACCGAGATGTTCTCCCCTCGTGCAGCGGCGTGCACGATCTCAGCGGTGCCGATGGAAGCCAGGTCGCCATCTCCCTGGTAGGTAAAGACCACGCGCTCAGGTAACACGCGTTTAACCCCGGTGGCCATGGCCGGCGCGCGCCCGTGCGGCGCCTGAACAAAATCCAGATCAAAGTAGTTGTAAGCGAAAACAGAGCAACCAACCGATGCCACACCTATGGTATTGCCTTTGAGACCCATTTCATCGATCACCTCGGCAATAAGTCGGTGGGCAGTGCCGTGGGTGCAGCCCGGGCAGTAGTGGGTGCTCACATCCGTGTAAGCATCCGGCCTTGTATAGACCCTTTCCTCAGTCACATTACCATTCATCACCATGATTTACTCCTCACTTCTTCACCGCAGTGCGGTTTAACCAGCGATCGCGCGGGTGACCTTCCGTTGTAAAGCCACCAGCCGCAACGCGGCGTATCTCGCTCAAAACTTCATCAGGTAACATAAAGACCCCGCCCATGCGCCCGTAGAACTCCACCGGGACCTTGCCGTTCACGGCCAGCATCACATCTTCTAGCATCTGACCGTTGTTCATTTCCACCACCAGCATCGATTCCGCCCGCTGCGCCGCATCAGCAAAAACCTTGCGGGGGAATGGGTTTAGGGTTACCGGGCGGATCAACCCCACCGGGATGCCCTCTTCGCGCGCAGCCCTGACGGCTGAAAGCGCCACCCTTCCGGCAGAACCGAATCCGCTGACCACAATCTTCGCATCCTCCATGAAGTATTCCTTGCAGCGCACCTCGTTGGCTTCGATCTCCTGCCAGCGGCGCATCACCCTGAAGTTCATCACTTCCTGCGCAGCCGGGTCAAGGTTTATGGAGCTCAAGAAACGCCGGTCACGGCCTTCAGCGCCGGTCACGGCCCAATCGGGGAAGCTTTTTTTAAGGGGTTGCATCGGCGGTAGTTCGCAGGGTTCCATCATCTGACCGATGGAGCCATCGGATAGCACCACCACGATCGAGCGGTACTTCTCAGCCAGGTCAAACGCCAGCACGGTCAGGTCAACTGATTCCTGCACGCTGGCTGGCGCCAGTACGATCGCGTGGTATTCACCATGGCCGCCGCCTTTGACGATCTGGTTGTAATCGCCCTGTCCCGGGGCAATGTTGCCAAGCCCGGGTCCGCCGCGCATCACGTCCACCATCACCACCGGCAGCTCGGTACCGGCAATGTAAGAGATGCCTTCCATCATCAGGCTCACGCCGGGGCTGGAAGAGGAGCTCATTACCCTCTGACCGGTGCAGGCCGCGCCGTAGACCATGTTAATTGCCCCAAGTTCGCTCTCGGCCTGCACGAACGCCCGCCCCAATTCTGGCATCCGCCTTGACATGTATTCCAACAGTTCGGTTTGCGGGGTGATGGGATAACCAAAATATGCTGTCACCCCGGCGCGAATCGCGGCCTCTGCGACAGCCTCGTTGCCTTTCATTAATTCTCTCGCCATCGCCATCCTCCTAATCCAGTGACCGGGTATCGCCGGTACGAATACGGTAAACAGTAATGGCCGCATCAGGGCACACCACCGCACAAACACCGCAACCTGTGCAGCCTTCCGCGATCAACGCAGCGGGGTGATAACCCTTGGCAGTAAGATGGTCATGGTCCAGCCCAAGCACGCTCTGCGGACAGGCATCCACGCACAACTCACAGCCCTTGCAGTACAACTCGCTGACAACGATTCGACCCTTTGGGGGCATTCATACCTCCTCTTGTTCCCCGTTGCCGGGGTTTGATCACCGGCTCTGTCACACCGGTGGATACCTATTATCCTCGCAACAGTGTTTTTTGAAAAGTGTCACTCCTCCTATCTTTCACATAGCGATAAAAAAAGCAGGAGATCTTCCTGCTCTTTACCCACCAAAACTACATATGAATCCTACCCGTAGCATGCTACAGGGTACCAAGTGAATTATTCCGTTCTTGCAGTCACAACCCACTCTTTACCTCCGACCTTTCCCCTGCTCCTCTCCAACCAGACAATAATGAGTAATGTAGGGTGAGGAAAAAATTCTAACATTCTCTTCGCAGCAAGCTACAGGGGAAAGACCCAATTCTTGTAACATAACTCTGGTCTCTGGTTCACGCAGCCCACTCCACGATCGTGGCCTCGCCCTGACCCACGCCCACGCACAGCATGGCCATCCCGTAGTAAGGTTTGAGTTCGTGAGGAGCGCGGCGTTTCATTTCATGGAGCAGGGTGGTTAGGATGCGCGCACCCGAACAGCCAAGCGGATGACCCAGGGCAATGGCGCCGCCATTCACGTTGGTAATCTCTTCTGCAATGCCCAGGTCGCGCAGCACCGCCAGCGCCTGTACAGCAAACGCCTCGTTGAGCTCGACCAGCCCCAGGTCAGCTGTAGTTAGATTCGCGCGGGCAAGCGCCTTGCGCGCCGCACCGACAGGTCCAAGCCCCATCACGCGTGGTTCCACACCTGCGGCCGCTGAAGAAACGACCCTGGCCATTGGTTTCAGGCCCAAAACCGCGGCCTTTTCCGCGCTCATCACCAGCAGCGCGGCCGCGCCATCATTCATCCCCGATGAGTTGCCTGCGGTCACCGACCCTCCCTGGCGGAAGGCTGGTTTCAACTTCGCCAGGCTCTCCGGTGTGGTGTCGCGCCTGGGGCGTTCATCACGCTCAATGATCAGCGGATCACCTTTCTTTTGTGGCACCTGCACCGGCAGGATCTCTTCCGACATCCTGCCGTCATCCATGGCGGCGATCGCACGCGCGTGACTCTGCGCAGCAAACCTGTCCTGGTCTTCGCGACTGATACCATACTGCCCGGCGATGTTCTCAGCGGTCTCACCCATGGGATCCGTCCCATAAAGTTCCGCCATGCGCGGATTGGGAAAACGCCAACCCAATGCTGTATCGTAAGCGGTGAGGTTGCCGAACGGGAAACCCGACTCTGATTTTGCCAGCACGTAAGGTGCGCGCGACATATTTTCCACACCGCCGGCGATGTAGACCTCGCCTTCTCCCGCGCGAATGGCGCGGAAAGCAGCATTGACCGCGGTCAACCCCGAGGCGCAGAGGCGATTGAAAGTGACAGCCGGCACGGTCACGGGCAGCCCGGCCAACAGCACAGCCATACGCGCCACATTGCGGTTATCCTCACCGGCCTGGTTGGCGCAGCCCATGTACACCTCATCGATCCCGGTGGGGTCCAGACTGTTCCTTTTCACGATGGCTTTGAGCACCAGCGCGGCCAGGTCATCAGCACGTACGCGCGCCAACCCCCCACCCAACGCGCCGATCGGCGTGCGAATCGCATCAACAATGACAACATCCACCATGCAAACCTCCAACGGTCTCTGTTAATCCCATTCTACCATCACTGTGAAAACCCGTTTACAGGATTGAGTGTCTTGAATTGGCGGGATTGTACCCGCCTTGATTTATAATAATCCAAGGGAATCATGATGAACTCAGTTAGTAAATCGACCCGGGTCACTATACAAAATGGGCGGGCAGTGCTGATCCTATGCTGCCTGTTGGCCGGCATGCTGCTTACCGCCTGTTCCACAGACGTAAAAGAAAAGCCTTCTGCCAGCCACACCTACGAAATTGCCCCGGTATTCAGAGAATTCCACGCCTCTCTGGGCGGCGAGCAAGTGATTGGCCAGGGGATTTCTCAGATATTCGATTTCAACGATTATCAATGCCAGTACACGGTCAACGTGTTGATGTGCCAGGATCCCCTCCTCAGCGGAGAGGCACGCTTTATGCTTTACCCGCTGGGATCTGTTTTTGAGATCCCCGGAACTAATGCCGCTGCTGCAGGCGAAACCGACGGGGTGGTTGTGAACGGAGTGGGCATATACGAGGAGTTCATGCCGGTATACGAGCAATTTTCAGGCGAGCGCTACGCTGGCAGCCCCATCAACCAGGCGATTATCAACTATTCGCAGCAGCGTGTTGAGCAGTATTTTGAAAACATTGGCATGTACCGCAGTTTTAACGACCCGCCGGGCATGGTGAAACTGCTGGCTTACGGCGCCTTTGCCTGTGACCAGGTTTGCAGCTACGCGCCGCTGGCCGAAGCCATCATCATCGATCCTGCCAGGGCGGCCGCCGACCAGCCTTTTCTGCCGGCGCTCGGAGAAATGGACAGCAGCTCGATTTTCGGTATTCCGCTCACCCAGCCTTACATCGCTAAAGATGGATCATTGGAACAGGTCTACACCAATGCCATCCTCTTCAGCCCGGCTGACAACCCCGAGAAGATATCGCTGCGCGCCCTGCCGGAACTGCTGGGAATCCCGCGTGAACAACCCGTACCACAGCTGCACGACAGCGGAGAGAACGTGGTCTTTTACCCGGTGAACGGAGAACTGGGCTTCCACGTGCCCGCGGTTTTCGACGCGTTCATCGTCGCGCACGGCGGGCGCAAGTTCTCCGGGGATCCCATCTCGGGGACAAGTGAAATCAGCCCCGGTCTGTACCGGCAATGCTTCACCTATTACTGCCTGCTCTACAACCCGACTGCTGCTAAAGAGGAACAGGTGATCCTCGCCCCCCTCGGTCAGCAGTATCTTGATTCGCTGGAAGCTGCCGCGAACGGGCTCAACCCGGTAGTCATCTCGGGTGAAACAGTCAGGTTGGAAGTGACCGAGCAGTACCCCATGCTCTCGCGCGGGGATCTACAACGCATTGAGATCCTGGTCACACAAACAGGAGATGAGTCACCGCTCGCAGGAATTGAAGCAACACTGGAAATGCACCTGCCAGATGGTGACCCCTACACAGGGTTGTTTCCCCCTACATCAAAAGAGGGAAGAGCCTCGCTCGAAATCCCTTACCCGGAATCCGTACCCAACGGTTCGATCCTGGTCTATGAAGTATGCCTGAAAAGCGCTTCCTCCCTGCCGGTTTGCGCGCAGGGCAGCTACCTTGTTTGGAAAACCCCCTGAGCCTTACTCAGCTTCGCCAAATACCTCAACCCTGTCGATGCTCCCGCCTGTGCTGTAGACCGTAATTGAGAATTCAATTTCACCGCTGTCACCCCAACCGGTTTCTTCAGATGTTCTGCGCAAACCAACGACACGCCCTTGCGCGTTATAGGCCACCGCTGCCAATGTGTATCTGCCTGCTGCTGTACCCTCATCCTGCAGCTTCGCCTTGCCGCTGACCGCGGCCGAAACCCCATCGGCAGCAATCACGACCTCCGTTCCCTCGATCACCAGCGGGGAGATTTTTGAGTCTTCATCATTGATTTTGGTAACGGTGAGGATTTCCGCTGTTACCCGGGCATCGGCGAAGACCGGGGGAGCGAAGTAAGTGTAAAAAGGTAGGGCTGCGCTTGCGGCCAGTTGCTTCAGCGGCAGTTCCACCTGACGGGTAATCGTTTCATCGCCCGTTGGGTCAGTGAGTGTGATCTCTGCAACCAGGTTTTCGAGGACGAAATCCTCTTCATTCATCACCAGCGCGTAGCAGTGGTAACCACCTGTGAGCGAAAGCACGCAAACCGGCTCGCGCAACGTCACCGCGTAAGCAAGCGGTGCTGTTACCGTCGCCGTAGCCGCTGCCGCAGCAGTTGCCGGTATGATCAACTCCGTTCCAATTGAAAGCAGCGCGGGCTGTTTACCGGGGTTGGCCGCCTGTAATTCCGCCAGGGTCAGGCCAAAATAATAGGCGATTCCAATCATTGTATCGTTGGCTTGCACCTTGTAAACACGCGGGGTAGGGGTAGCAGCTGGCGCGGGTGTGCTGGTGGGCAGTCCTTCGGGGGTGGGGGTAATGGTGGGTGTGAAGGTGGCAGTGTAGTAGGGTGTCAACTTCACAATTTCCATCGGTGTTGCGGTCCCGGTTGGTTCAACGGGGGCGCAGGCAGAGGACAGGGTGACCCCAATGATTATTACCAGCAGCACGGCGGTGATTTTCATATTGGGCATTATAACCCAGTTGGATGCTTGCCCAGTGGTTAGCCATATGCTACACTCATGCCATGAAACCGGAAGAACAGCTGTTCAAGGAGGCGATGGCGGCAATCAACAAGGGTGATGACCCCGCCGCGCGTGAGCTCCTGGTACGCCTGCTGCAGCTTGACCGGTCCAACCCGAAGTACTGGCTGTGGATGAGCGCCGTGGTGGAAACCATCAAGGAGCGGGAATTCTGCCTGCGCGAGGTGCTCAAGCTGGACCGCAGGAATGTCACTGCCATCCATGGATTGCGCATGCTGGGGCTTGATATTGCACCTCCACAGCTGCCACCAGGCGTTGATCCTCTCAGGCGGCAGTGGAAGACCAGCCTTGAAATTGAAAAGGTGGTCGAAAAAAAGAATGTTAAGAGGAAGCCGGGAGCTTCCTCCTGGGTGATGCTGGGCGCGGTGGTCATCGGCATTTCTGCGCTGGTGATCTACCTGGTTGAGGCCAACCGCTACCACCCTGACACATCACCCGTTATGCGGTTTTCACTTACCCAACTCGTCAGTACCACCCCCTCGAGAACCCCCACCCCGCTTTCAACAGGCGCGCCGCCCTTGTGGACGCTGCTGGAAGCCACTTACACCCCCACACCCATTTACGCCGCCACCCCGCATAGGCTCACCGAAGCGTACATGGCGGCGATGCGCGCGTATGAAAAGAGCGATTGGGTCAACGCCCTGGAGTTCTTCCAGCAGGTGCTGGCTGCTGAACCCGATTCTGCGGACATCTGGTACCACATCGGTGAGGTTTACCGTTTGCAGGGTTTTACTACTGACGCCGCTGCCGCCTATGATAACAGCCTCAAGCTCGAAGCGGGTTTTGCACCGGCATACCTGGGAAAAGGACGCGCGCTCATGCAGGCTGACCCGCCGGACAAAAACCGCGCCAGGCAGAATTTCCAGAAAGCGTTTGAGTTGGATCCCGCACTGGCCGAAGCCCTGCTGGCGCTGGCTGAACTGCAATTCGCTGAAGGTGACAACGCGGCTGCACTTGACAATATCGATCTATACGTGAAATCCTTCCCGCCCTCCGCCCAGGTTGAACTGCTGCGCGCCCGTGCCTACCTGGCCAACGGTGAAGCAGACCTTGCGCTCTCGGCGGCGCAGAACGCCAACCATCTGGATATCACGCTGCTGCCGGCGTACAAGCTCATGGCCGCAGCCATGCAGCAGAATGAACAGGTTTTCGATTCGATCAAACCGCTCGAAACCTACCTCGCATACGAAAGCAATGATGCCGAAGCCATGGCAATGATGGCACTGGCGCTCATTGAAGAAGGAGAGCTGGAGGAAGCCCTGGTATACACAGAGCGCGCCCTGCTGCTGGACGAACGCTCTGCGCCGGCTTTGATCGCGCGCGGCAGGGTGCTATTTGAGCAGGGCGATTATGTTGAGGCGGCTGAGTCGCTTGACAGCGCCATCGAGGTCCAGGAAACCTCCTTCAATGCCAATATCCTCAAATCCCGTGTGCAGCTGGCCAGGGAGTTGAACGAGAGCGCGCTGGAGTTCGCCCGCAGAGCCTTCGAACTCGCCCGCACTGACAGCCAAAAAGCCATGGCACTTTACTGGCGCGCGCTGGCCAACACTGCGCAAAAGAAGACCTCGGCTGCCCGTGCTGACCTGAACGCGTTATTAGAATTCCCAGAAGAAAACCTTCCATCTGACCTGCGTGAAGACGCAATAGCCCTGATGGACCGGTTAGTGACCGCCACGCCGACCCGCACTGCGGTCGTCAGCGCCACGCGCACTCCCACCCGCACACCTGCCGTGAGGGCTACAACAACGCCTGCCATAAGCGCCACTCGCACGCAAACTCCCAAACCAGTGGTCAGCGCAACGCCAACGCCGACACGCACGCCACAAGAGTAATGACCTGTGCGCAAAACATCTCTTTATCTTCTTCTTAAGAACCGCAAGCTCTCCAGGCAGAGCCGCTCTGCCCGTTTGAATCGCTCACTGGGATGGACGGCGCGCGCACTCACCGCTGCCCTCTCACTGCTGGTCGTGGCTATCCTGTTGCTGGCGGGGTACTCCTACGCCCGCGTGGCACGCGACCTGCCTTCGATCGAAACCCTGCCTGTGCTGCTGAACCGCGAGAGCGGCGAACTGCTCCAACCCACCAGGCTTTTCGACCGCTCCGGCGTGGTAACCCTGTTCACCTATCAGGATGAAGGAATTGAACGCCAGTTTCTGCCGATAAACCCGGATGCAGACGAGTTCATCAGCCCGCAGCTGGTACGCAGCGTCACCGCGGTCTACGATCCCACCTTCTGGAGCAATCCCGGGTACAGCCTGAAGCATTGGAAATCTCCTGAACCGATGACCATCGCGGAAAGGCTGGTCAGCGATCTCATTCTGTGGGATGAACCGCCATCTACCGCGCGGGCGATAAGGATGCGCATCCTGGCCGGCCAGGTAGTCTCCACTTACGGAAGAACCAGAGTGATCGAATGGTATCTCAATAGCGCGTGGTTCGGCCGCTATGCCTATGGGGTACAGAGTGCCGCGCGCCTTTATCTCAACAAATCCGCACAGCAGGTTACCCTGGCTGAATCAGCGCTTCTCACCTCTCTACTGGAAAGCCCCGCGCTCAACCCTATTGACGCACCCGATACCGCGCTCGCAACGCAAAAGGAACTTTTACGCAGCTTGCGCGCATCCAATGCCATCAACCCCGAAGAATACGAACTGGCGCGTCAAGAGGTGATCAAACTGCGCGAACCGGAAAATGACACAGCAATCACAACAAACGCCTTTGTGAAACAGGTGGAGGTGGAACTGGAATCGATCCTGCCCGCTCAGCGGCTCAGGCGCGGCGGATTGGTGGTCATCACCACGATGGACGCGGGTCTGCAGGAGCAACTCGCCTGCACGGCCAGCACGCAGCTCAACCGTATCGCGTACAGCAATATGAGCGGTGTGGCACCTGAACAGCCGGATTGCGACGCTGCCCTTTTGCTGCCCACCCAGAGTTTTACCAACCTGGGCAACGCTGACCTGGCGGCCGCGGGTTTGGTGATGAACCCCCGCACCGGTGAAGTGCTGGCCTACCTGGAGCCGCTCACCCTGAGCGGTGAACGCCTGGCTGATTCAGGTTACCAGCCGGGCTCTTTATTAACCCCGTTCGTCGCGGTAGGTGCGTTCTCACGCGGCTATTCACCCGCGCGCCTGCTCTGGGATATCCCTCCGCAGGAAACCGCAACATTAGCCAGCAACGCCAGCGCTCCCGCATCCTACCACGGCGCCGTGAACATGCGTTCAGCACTGGCCAATGACTACCTTACTCCCATCGCCGCGCTGGTGAACGAGATCGGTGCAACCAATACCTGGCGTTCTGCCGCCGTCATCGGCCTGGATTCACTTGAAAACAAGCCGGCTGACGCCTCTCCCCTTTATGGCGGCAGCGAGGTGAGCTTGCTGGAGCTCGGCGCTGCCTACAGTACGCTGGCTAATTCAGGGGTGCGCAGCGGCAGGCTGGATAAAACCACGAAAAGAATAGACCCGGTGACAGTTCTCAGAGTCACCACGAGCAGCAACCGGACGCTCTGGCAGGCAGGTTTACCCAATACCGCGGTCATCATCAGTGACAGCGTTACTTACCTGGTCAACCATGTGCTCAGCGATGAAAGCGCACGCTGGCCAAAACTGGGGCATCCAAATGAACTGGAAATCGGCGCAGAAGTGGCGGCCAAGACGGGTAGTGCGGATCGCGGACGACAGGTTTGGACAGTGGGGTACACCCCCCAGCGCCTGGCATTGGTTTGGATGGGAACGCGTGTGCAAGATGCACACGTAAATCCACTCGACGAGCGCATGGCGGCCGGCATCTGGCACGCGGTCTTCAAGTATGCCTCACGCGGGCTCGAACCCGGCGGCTGGCAGCGCCCGGCAGGCATCACGCAGCTGCAGGTGTGCAGTCCCTCAGGTATGCTGCCCACACAAGATTGTCCCAACCTGGTGTACGATTTTTTCCTCTACGGTAATGAACCCACCCTGCCCGATACGCTCTTTACCCGCGTCAAGGTGAACCGTGAGACAGAACAGTTGGCGACGGTCTTCACCCCGCCTGCTTTGGTAGAAGAAAAGGTTTTCGTGAACGTTCCGTCTGAAGCACGCAACTGGGCGCAAAGCGCTGGTATTGAACTTATTCCCCTGGGATACGATTCGATCCAGGCGGTCAGGCAAGACGCGCAGGTCAATATCACGCTGCCCGCCATGTTTTCACCTGTATCAGGCAGAGTGACGATCCGCGGCGCGGCAACAGGCGATAATTTTGCTTCATACTATGTACAGGTCGGTGAAGGGATCAACCCTGACAACTGGCTGCGAGTGAACGAATCGACGCGCAAGGTGGAGGATGGCGGCGTACTGGCCCAGTGGGATACCAGCGAGCTCAATGGGCTTTATGCCATCCGGTTGACGGTCATCGATTCTGCCAGCATGGTAACAAGCGCGGTCACCCAGGTTACGGTGGACAACACCCCGCCCTCAGCACGAATCACCTACCCCCAGGTTGACCAGACGGTTGCGCCTGTGCGCGGCGGGGTTACCATCACCGCGGCGGTGGAAGACCTGGTGGGGATTGCGAAGGTGGAGTGGTGGGTGGATGGGAAGAAAGCGCTGGAGCAGAGCGTGCCGCCCTACCTTTTCCAGCTGGCAGGATCAAAGGGAAATCACACTGTTTTTCTTAAAGTCCGGGACAACGCCGGTAATACTTACCAATCAGATAAGGTCAGCTTCCGGGTTCAACCTTGAGCAAAATCAGCCGGAAACAATAAGGCGTGCAACTCCTCCAAATCATTGAGAACCACGTCCGCCCCGGCCTTTCGCAGTTCCTTTTCCGTGCCAAAACCACACAACAGTCCTACCGTCTGCGCGCCAGCCCGCCTGCCCGCCAGGATATCCACCGTGGTGTCGCCGATCATCACGCAGTCCCGCGCGTTCAACCCCATGGCGCTGGCTGCGTGTAACACCGGTTGCGCATAGGGTTTGGTGCGCTCGCAGGTTTGCGAGGTAACCACCTCAACAAAATTACCGTGCAGCTTGAACTGGTCGAGAAAGACCCCCGTCGTCCGTTCATCCCGGGCGCTGACCACTGTTAGCGGGTAGCTTACCCGTGCGCGATCCAGCAACTCGCGCGCACCGCTCATCAGCCGGAAGGGCGCGTGTTTGTACCCGCGTTTTTTCGCGATTCGTTCAAACAGGCGGGCGTAGTTGTCATCCAGGCTCAAAGCGTCCAACCAGTACATTACCAGGTTCATGGGAGTTTCACTCGCCATCACCAGCCGGCGCGCGAAACGCCGGGAATCCCGGCGTTTCAGCGCTTTAGCGATTGGATAAAACAACGTGGCAATTTTTTCGACCCAGGCGTCGTCCGTGTCACTGATCGTACCATCCACATCAAAACACAGACCCCTGACGCGCAGCAGGTCAAGCGGCATGGTCAGTTACCGAAGTCCTTAATTTCCACCAGCGCACCTGCCACAACGTCCTCTGAAGAACCGATCACCCACAACACTTCAGAGCCTTTCAGGCGCATGGTGATCCTGCCGTCAGTTGGTGAGTCCCAGGTGACGATGCCTGATACATTCTGCACCGGGATCCCCCAGCGCGCCAATCCGTAATCGCGGGACATGCCGAAGTATTCTTCAGCATCCGCGGGGGTTTCCCAGGTGCTGCGCCAGGCATACAGGTGGCCATTGAGATCAGCGGGGGCGTAGTAAACGTAGGTGTCACCATTCCAACCGGCCGCAGCCGCTTTGCTATTTTCATCATCCATGGTGAACTGGCTGGATCGACCCCTGGCGAAGATGAGGTAGGTGTACCACTCACCCATCACGTTGCGGTCGAGTTCACTCCAGTCATTACCCAGGTTGGCAGCAAGGTCGGGCATTTCAACCGGTACAGGTTTATCATCAGGGTACTTATCGGGATGCAGGATCTGTTCAGTAGTGACCGGCGGGTTACGGTAGGCGGCATCTACGGCTGCCCAGCCGCCCTGTTCGATCAACCCCTGCACAAAATCAAGCCCCTGCGAGTAAGGGAAAAGGAAATCTTCCTTCATGTACGCCGGTGCTGAGTCATACACCGGGCTGGTGTAACTGTCCTGGAAGGAGAAAAGGTCCTGCTGGTCCTGCCGGGTGCTGTGCTGGATGAACCATGCCTGTTCGGCTGAGCTAGAATCTCCTTCGATTAGAGCAGAAACCGCAGCGCAGTATTCCGTATCTTCCTTGCAGTAATCTTCATTCAGTTTCATCCCGTTCTCCAGGTCGTAGTTCTGATCCTGCAGCACGTGGTTGAACTCGTGAGCATAGGTCATGCGCTCCATACCGCCAAACCCTTCACCAGCGATGACGTACATGTCCTTGGTTTCGCTGTCATAATAGCCGGCGATCTGCTCTGAATAGAGATCGAGGTAGAACTGCTTCAGGTCAAAGCCTTCATCGATCAATCCCAAAGTCGAAAGTACCTTTGAATCCTTGAGCGCATCTTCATCTGTGTAATCCGCGAAGAAATCGTTGATCACTTTATCCTGCAGCTCCTCGGGGGTCATCAGGTCCCTTTTCAATTCCGTGTTCATGCTGAGCCCGCGGATCGCCATCACCTGCTGCTGGATCTCGTCCATCTGGCGGGCAACATCAGCGGAAAGTTCACCAACCGCGGCAGGTTCCTGTGTCTGCTGCGGTGAAGCGACCGTCGCCACCACAGGAGGAGGCGGAGTAGTGTAGTTCTTTTGCGCTTTCAAGAGAAAATAGCCGCCGATGATCAATCCGGCGCTCAACAGCACACAGGAGGAAATCACCAGTACCAGTATTGTTACCCCAACTTTTTTGTTCATTTTTTTTCTTATTCACCTTTCACCAGTCCCTACCATGAGGGTGAGACTCTGCAATATTTTTCAATTTTACCTCAAAGCAACCCTCTCCAGCCGTAAATAAGACTGCTTTTGGCGGATATCGCTCTTCTTTTGTTATAATCACGCCTATGAAATATCACGTGTGGACTGAAGGCTGCCAGATGAACGTGTCTGATTCAGAACGCGTCTCATCAGCACTTGAACACCTGGGCTATGAGCACGCTGCCAGGGCTGAAGACGCGGATGTGATCGTGCTCAATACCTGCGTGGTGCGCCAGTCGGCTGAAGACAAAGCTTACGGCAGGCTCACTTCTCTGCTGCCGGTCAAACGCGCCCGCCCGGATGTAGTCATCAACCTGATGGGCTGCCTGGTGGGCATCAGGGATAACCAGCCGCTGCGTCAACGCTTCCCGTATGTAGACGTTTTCTCCCCGCCGTCAGACCCGGCTCCCCTGGTCGAGTTTCTCATACAGCGCGACGCCCATTCCGCGGAAGAGGCTGAAACCGCCAGGCGCTTCGCGCTCATGGACGGTGACCTGGTGCTGCCGCATAGCGGTAATGGTGGCCAGGTGGCAGGCTGGATCCCGGTGGTTTACGGCTGCTCTCATGCCTGCGCCTATTGCATCATCCCCTACCGCCGCGGCATAGAGGTGAGCCGCCCACCGGAGGAGATCTACCGCGAGGCACGATCTCTCGCCGCCCAGGGGGTAAAAGAGATCACATTGCTGGGGCAGATCGTGGACCGCTACGGCAAGGACCAGCCCGCTTATCCCACCCTCGCCGGCCTGCTGCGCGAGCTGAGCCGCATTGACGGTATCGAGCGCCTGCGCTTCCTCACCTCACACCCCAACTGGATGACCGATGAGCTGCTGGATTGCGTGGCGGAACTGCCCAAAGTGATGCCGCACATTGAAATCCCCAACCAGGCAGGAGATAATACTGTTTTGGCCGCGATGAAGCGCGGTTATACCGCTGAGGATTACCGGCGGCTGGTGCAGAAGATACGTGCGCGCATTCCCGGGGTTTCCATTGCCACCGATATCATCGTCGGCTTCCCCGGCGAAACAGAGGCGCAGTTCCAGAACACCTACGACCTGCTGGCTGAATTGAAACTTGACGTGGCTCACCTGGCTCGTTACTCACCAAGAACAGGCACGCTTTCTGAACGCACTCTGCCGGATGATGTGACTGATGCTGAAAAGTGGCGCCGCTTCAGGGCGCTTGAGCAACTGCAGGAATCCATCGTGCGCGAGATCCACGCCGGCTACCTCAACACCACGGTGGAGGTGCTCTTCGAGGACAAAGTGAAAAAGCGCTGGCGCGGGCGCACCCCAACCAACAAGCTGGTCTTCGTGGAGACGGATGCCGACCTGCGCGGGCGGGTACTGCCGGTATCGATCACCCGCACCGGTCCCTGGTCCATGTTGGGGGAACTCACC
>CAYMGO010000014.1:26830-36368 GCA_964390015.1 uncultured Anaerolinea sp.
GGCTTCCTGTGGGACGATTCCTTCCGCCCCGGGCACCGCCACCAGGGCATCGATATTTTCGGCGGGGATGAGCCGGGTACCGTGCCGGTGTACGCCGCCCACGAAGGTTATCTCACGCGCCTGCCCGACTGGAAATCCACGGTCATCATTCGCATCCCCTCAGACCCACTCAACCCCGGGAACCAGATCTGGACCTACTACACCCACCTGGCCTACCAGTCCGGTGAAAGCCTCATCTTCGCGGACTTCCCGCCCGGTGTCAGCGAGGTCTTTGTGAAGGCCGGCACCCTGCTTGGTTACCAGGGAAACTACTCGGGTACGCCCGGCAACCCCACCGGCGTTCACCTGCACTTTTCAGTGGTCAAGGACGACGGCAGCGGCAGTTTTTTGAACGAACTGGAAATTGGTAACACACTCGACCCCTCGCCCTACCTGGGTATGCGGCTCAACAACAAGGCTGAAGGGGTGACGCCGGTGCTGTGCCAGCCCTGACGCTCCAGTAGTAGCCTCCCGGTTGACGCTTTTCCTCCTCACTCCACGCGAATCACTCGATTTACCCCTTATGCTATACTCGCTTTATGGATCAGATCCTCCCCGCACGCTACCAGTTGCAATGCCCTGAATGCGGGCTTTTTTTTGACCCCCGTTCACCGCAGACATATTGTCAGGATTGCAACTCCCCCCTGCTGGCGCGATACCCGCTGGAAAACCTCAAAAAACAACTGAACAGGGAAGAGATCAGCACCCGCCCGCGCGGCATGTGGCGCTGGCACGAACTGCTGCCGGTGGACGACCCACTTCAGCGCATCACCCTGGGTGAAGGTGATACCCCGCTGCTGGACTTACCCAATACTTCCGCTGCCCTCGGTACGCCCAACCTGCTGTTGAAGGATGAGTCGCTCAACCCCACCGGCACCTTCAAGGCGCGCGGTATGGCAGCGGCAGTCTCGAAGGCAGTGGAATTGGGCATACATGAATTCGTCATTCCCACCGCCGGTAACGCGGGTGGTGCATTGGGCTTATACGCCGGGCGCGCCGGCCGCCGCGCGCATGTGTACATGCCGGGCGACACTCCCGCTCCCATCCAGTACGAGATCCGCATGTCGGGTGCGGATGTGCACCTGGTGGACGGTTTGATCAACGACGCCGCCCGCCTGGCGGCCGCGGAAGCCAGAGAACACGGCTGGTTCGATGTTTCCACCTTCAAAGAACCTTATCGCGCGGAAGGCAAGAAGATCATGGGTTACGAGATCGCCGAGGCGCTGGATTGGAAGCTGCCAGATGTCATCATTTATCCTACCGGCGGGGGTACCGGCCTGGTGGGCATGTGGAAAGCCTTCGATGAAATGGAGGCTTTAGGCTGGATCAGCAGCGCCCGGCCGCGCATGGTGTCGGTGCAAGCCGCAGGCTGCGCGCCCGTGGTGAGAGCTTTTGAGTCCGGTGCAGGGCGCATCCAGACCTGGCAGAATGCCACTACCATCGCCTCAGGGCTGCGCGTGCCCGCCGTGTTTGCCGACCGGCTGGTAATGCGCTGCATCTACCAGAGCGGCGGCTGCGCGCTGAGCGTGAGTGATGAAGAGATCACCAGCGCCCAACACACATTGGCGCGCAGCGAAGGTATTCTGGCAGCGCCGGAAGGTGCAGCAACACTGGTTGCGCTGTACAAACTGCTTGAAAGTGGCTGGTGCAAAGCGGGGGAAAGCATCGTATTATTTAACACAGGAACAGGTCTCAAGTATTACCATTAAGATGATGCCGATCGCCGAGGATCGCTCGCAACTGGAAATCCTTTACAACGTCAGCCGTCAGCTGGCCGCCAGCCTTGACCTGCACGAGGTACTTGCACGCGTGCTGCTGCTTTCGACCGGAAACCTGGCCGCTGAACGCGCCAGCCTGATCGTGCTGGACACGGCGGGCAAACCGCGGGACGCGGTCATTCTTTACGAGGGGGAACTCTCCTCCGCCTCCCAGGAAACGATAGAAACCATCATGCACCGCGGCCTGGCGGGCTGGGTGGCACGTCACCGCCAACCCGTGATCCTCGAGAACACCCGCGCAGATAAGCGCTGGCTGGCCCGACCCTACGAGCAGGAAACCCAGAGCCCGCCAAAATCCGCCCTATGCGTGCCCGTTCCAGCCCGCGATCTGATCGTGGGAGTGCTCACCATCGTCCACCCGCTGCCCGGTTATTTTAATGAGGCTCACCTCATGCTGCAGCAGGCTATCGCCGATCTGGCCGGCATTGCCATACACAACGCGCAGTTGTATGAAGACGTAGAACACAACCGCAACCTGTACCGCCGCCTTTTCGAGGGTAGCCCTGACCCGATCTTCATCACCACCCTTGAAGGTGAGATCATCGACTGCAACCGCCAGGCAGCGTTGCGCAGTGGGTTTACCAGGCGCGCGTTGTTGAGATTACCCATCACCCGCCTGGAACCTTTGGCTGGAAAAGTATTGACCCGCGCCAGACCGAGCAAGAAGAAATCCGGCAGCAGCCTGTACGAATCCACTCTCGTGATGAAGGACAATGCCAGTCTGCCGGTTGAGGTAAACGCAACACGCATCACCTACCTTGACCTCGATTGCCTGCAGTGGATCTTCCGCGATGTCAGTGCCCGTGTCGAACTTGACGCGCTGCGCGACGACCTGACGGCAATGATCTATCATGACCTGCGCTCCCCCCTGGCGAATATCATCTCAGGATTGGAATTGTTAGCAGAAACACTGCCTGTTGAACCAGACCTGCAGGCGCAACAGCTGCTGCAGATCACCGGGCGCTCCAGCGCTCACATGCAGCGCCTGGTCAGCTCGCTTTTGGATATCAACCGGCTCGAATCAGGCCAGGAGATCACGCGCCTCAGCTGCGTCAATTTACGATATTTACTCGACGAGTGCCTTGAGATCATCTCTCCCCTGGTGCGCAGCAAGGAACTTGAGGTGGTAAAAACGCTCCCGCGCAAGGTTCCTGATGTGAACGTCGATGAAGATATGATCCGCCGGGTGATCATCAACCTGCTGGAGAACGCTGCCAAATACTCTCCACTTCGCGGCAGGGTCGCGACCGGGTTGAAGGTACAAGCTGGTGAACTCCTCGTGTTTATCGAAGACCAGGGACCGGGCATCCCTGTCGCAGCGCGCAACAGGGTTTTTGAAAAATTTGTGCGTCTGAACGTGGATAGCGCTGCCAGGGGGCTTGGACTGGGATTGGCTTTCTGCCGGCTCGCCGTGCAGGCGCACGGTGGTACAATCTGGGTGGAGGACACCAGCGAAGGCGGGTCCAGGTTTGTGTTCAGCCTGCCGCTCATATAGCGGGAGGAGATAACTCCGGAAGGGTGAATGATGCAGGAAATCGCTCCGCAAGTGTATATCGAAAAGGAATACCCGGGGGTCACCCTGGGCATGGTCAATTGGAAGCGCGGCCTGATACTGATCGATGCGCCGTTCAGGCCGGATGACATCCGCCTGTGGCGCTTATCCATGCATGAACTGGCACCCAATGGTGACCGCCTGCTCATCAGCCTGGATGACCATTACGACCGTACTCTGGGATCGAGGCAGATCGAATGCACGGTCATTGGTCATGAAAAGCTCACGCAACTTTTCAAGGACCGGCCGGTCAACATCAGACCGCAGGGCGTTGAAACCGGTGCGGCCTGGGAACTGCACAACGCGGTTGGGAACATCCGCTGGAGTGCACCTGAGATCACGTTCAACGAGCATCTTGAAGTTCACTGGGATGACCGCACCATGCTCCTCGATGGTCACCCGGGACCCTCACAGGCGGCCATCTGGGTGACCCTGCCCGCCGAAAAGGTGATCTTTATCGGGGATGCGGTCATGCCCAACGCTGTGCCCTTCCTCGCTAACGCTGACCTGACTCAGTGGATGGAAACCCTGGCTTTACTATTGAAGCCTGTCTACCGTACGTACATTATTATTTCCGGTCGCGGTGGTCTCATCAGCACCAACGATATCAAGCACCAATTAAAATCATTGGAAAAGATCAACAAACAACTCGAGAAGTTCGCCGGTAAACCGCTGCGCAATGAAGATATACAGAAAAGCGCCAACAACATCCTCAAACAATGCGGCGTACCCAAAGCGGAGGAACTGCAACATTTACAGCGCGCCCGCTGGGGCTTGGTGCAGTACCTCAAGCGCACCACGGGTACTCAACCCGAACAACCTTCGGTGTTTTGATCCCCCCGGACTACATAGAACTCCATGCAGCCTTCACCGCCAGCAGCACAGATCAAAGCCGTACTCAACGCACTTTACCGCACCTACGGCGCGCCGGTCTGGCGGGAACCCCTGCCGCCGATCGACGAACTGGTTTCCACCATCCTCTCACAGAACACCAACGATGTGAATCGCGACCGAGCGTTCAACTCGCTCCGGGGGCGCTTCGCGGATTGGGAAGAAGTGCGCGCCGCCCCCGAGGAGGAGATCATCGATGCCGTGCGCGTTGCAGGCCTGGCTAACCAGAAGGGGCCTCGCATCAAGGCGGTACTGAATCAGATTCACGACGAAGTTGGTTCGCTCGACCTGTCATTCCTGGCGGATATGCCGCTGGAAGACGCCCGCTCCTGGCTGCTGCGCTTCAAGGGAGTCGGGCGTAAAACAGCCGCGATAGTGCTGCAGTTCTCACTGGGGCGCCCCGCCTTCCCGGTGGATACACACATCTACCGCGTCAGCGGCCGGCTGGGCGTGAGACCCATCAACCTGGACGTTGAGAAGACGCACATGCTGATGGAGGAATTGATCGACCCCGAAGATTATTTCGCCGGCCACCTCAACCTCATCCGCCTGGGCCGCGAGACTTGCCACCCGCGCAAACCCGAGTGCCCCAATTGCCCGGTGCGGGAGTTGTGCGCGTACGAGGAGAAAACCGGTTAGCACGATTTCCACATTCGCTTTCATTACAACGAAAATGTTTCCTTTAAATCCATATTGAATTATGCCCTCACCCCTGCCCCTCTCCCAATCTGTGTTAAGTTTGTGAGAGGGGTTTGGGGAGAGGGATGCTTGAAAAACCATTTTTTTAATTCGCTGACTATTTCACTTCAGGTATAATCTTTGCCTATGACAGAGATGTGGCTGGTGCGGCACGGACAGACGGACTGGAACCTGCGCGGTATTTACCAGGGTCAGAGCGACATCCCGCTCAACGAAACGGGTATCGCACAGGCACGCGAATTGGCGGCGTCGCTCAGCGGTACTCACTTTGATGCCATTTACTCCAGCGACCTGGCGCGCGCGGTTCACACCGCGTCGCTCATCGCCGCGGTGCTGGGGCTGCCGGTGAACACCGACCCGCGGCTGCGCGAGATCAACCAGGGCGTATGGGAAGGGCAGACAATTGATGCAGTGCGCGAGAGGTACCGGCCGGATTTCAGTCCCAACCCCAAATACATCTCCACGCCGCGGGCGCAAGGGGCTGAATCACTCGAGCAGGTGATCACGCGCATGGTTGCCGCTGCCAACGAGTACCATCAAAGACACAAAGGCGGGCGCGTGCTGCTTTCAACGCATGGGCTTTCATCCGCCGCGCTGTATACCGTCTCAAAGAACATCCCGCTGGTAGACGTGGTTCACTATATACCGGATAACGGTCAGCCGCTTTTGATACAACTTGATTCAGCACTGCAATTGCCGGATTTTGCAGCTTACATTTCTGATAACTGAATAGATAGAACGAATTTCCTATAACTATTGACTTAATAGAATAATTGTTCTATAATGTGACTGTTGGTATCGATAAGAGACCTTTAAAGGAGAACAGTCATGAACCTAACCGCCACCCGCACCGTCGTCAACAACCCCCTGCAGACCCTCAAGAAGTTACGCGTCCGCTCCGGGGGCATATACAGCGCGATCATTGTGCTCGCGCTCGTCGCTTTCGAGGCCGTTAATTACAGCACCACTGCCTATGCCCTGCGCGACCTGCTGGGTGACCTGCAGTTCGTCGGCATTCGCTGGGCCACACTGATGGCGCTGGCTTTCTGCAGCCTCGATTTCGCCGGGATTGCCCGCCTGGTGACCCAAAAGAGCAAGCCTGAAGCGCCCAGGGAATCATGGTTCCTCTTCGGCGCATGGCTCATTGCCGGCACGTTCAACGCCGCCCTCACCTGGTGGGGTGTCACCATCGCCATTGCCAATCATCCCCTGCGCAGCGCTGAAGTAGTGAGCACGCAAAACCTGACCACGATCGTACCGGTCGTTGTCGCCATCATGGTGTGGGTCATCCGCATCCTCATCATCGGATCGCTCACTTCGTCGCTTGAACATTCTGCAAAATTGCAGCAGCCATCATCCGCTGCCGCCCGCACCAATCAGCCCACCGGGTTCCCGGTCACCAACCGCCCCGCCGCGGGCTTCAGCCGCGCGCAGACCCCTGCCCCTTCTGCCCAGGCTGCTACCCCGCGCACCACCATGACTTCCATGGCAAAACCGAACGCCACGCGTTACGGCCAACCCGTGAAACACAATGAGTTCATGGCAGCGGAAGAAAGGGGTTCCCGCAACCTGTAACCCGGTCCAACCCCGAAATGCCCGGCTCATCCACCGGGCATTTCCTTATTAAAGGCAATAAAACAAGGCGATTTTTGGTCTGTTAAGCGGGTTATAATTCCCTCATGCTACCGCGCCCCAACACGGACCCCTTGTGGATCGCCACGCCCAAAGACCTGCAAAAAATGACCACCGCGATCACAACCGAGCCGCTGCTCGCGATCGATACCGAATCCAACTCGCTTTACGCATACCGCGAGCAGGTTTGCCTGCTGCAGTTTTCTACACCTAAAGCTGATTACCTGGTGGATACCCTCGCGCTGGATGACCTTTCCCCCCTGGCGCCGGTATTTGCCGATCCACGCCAGCAGAAGATCTTTCACGCCGCCGAGTACGACATCATCTGCCTGAAGCGCGATTACGAATTCTCCTTCAAAAATATCTTTGACACAATGATTGCCGCGCGCATCCTTGCTGAGCCCCAGGTAGGCCTGGGTAACCTGCTCACCACGTACTTCGACATCCAACTGGAAAAGAAATACCAGCGCGCCAACTGGGGAAAGCGCCCCCTGCCTGAGGCCATGTTCGATTACGCCCGCATGGACACGCACTACCTCTTTGACCTCAAAGCACTGCTCGAGGAGAAACTGAAAACCCAGGGATTGTGGGACCTGGCAATGGAAGATTTTGCCCTGGTTTGCAAGGTGGAGCCTTCGACCGGCGAGCAAAACGGAGCCTCATGCTGGAAGGTCTCAGGAGGTAACCGGCTTAATGGCAGGGAAAGCGCAGTACTGCAGTCACTCTGTGCTTACCGCGACCAGCAGGCGCAGCGTTTGAACCTGCCGCACTTCAAGGTCCTTTCCAACCAGTTGCTGGTGGAATTGAGTCGTGCCACTCCTCATACGCCTGAAGATCTGAAGGGTGTTTCCGGTATGAGCGACACCCTCGCCCGGCGTCACGGCAGCGGTTTACTGCGTGCCATAGAAGATGGTGTACACGCCAAAACGCCAATTCGCCCTCAGCATCAGCGCCCTGAAAAAGCAGTGCTTGACAGGCTGCAGGTGCTGCACGAATGGCGGAAATCCCTGGCGGTTGAGCTAAAAATCGAATCAGACGTTGTGTTACCCCGCATTTTCATGGAGCGCATTGCCTGCGAGAATCCACACACCATGCCCGAACTGAAGAAGATTATGAACGACATCCCCTGGCGTTACCGGAAATATGGTAAGGCCATCATTAAATTACTCAACAACTCTGGAGGGAAATGAAGATACATTTCAACGGCGCTGCACGAACCGTTACCGGATCGCAGCACCTCATCGAAGTCAATAACAGGAAGTTGCTGCTTGATTGTGGCCTCTTCCAGGGCCGGCGCGCAGATACCTATGAGAAAAACCGCCATTTCGGCTTTGACCCCGCGGAACTGGACGCCGTACTGCTTTCACACGCCCACATTGATCACAGCGGCAACCTGCCCAACCTGGTCAAGAGCGGGTTCACGGGTCCAATCTACGCCACACCGCCCACCGCCACGCTGGGAGAGATCATGCTGATGGATTCCGCCCACATTCATGAATATGATGCTGAATATGTGAATAAAAAGCGCGCCCGCCGCGGTGAGCCCCCCGTGGAACCCCTTTACACCAAGGCTGACGCGGCCATGGCAATCGAGCAGTATTACCCGGTGAGATATAACGAACCCTTCTCACCGGTGCCGGGCGTGACCGTCCGGTTCATCGATGCCGGGCACATCCTTGGTTCTGCTGCCATACGACTGGATGTTAACGAAAATGGCGATAAGAAAAGCCTTTGGTTCTCCGGCGACATCGGGCGTTACGGACTGCCGCTCATCACCGACCCGGTAATGCCCAGCGATGTGGACTACCTGATGATGGAATGCACCTACGGCGACATGGAACACTTCACCGTTGAGCAGGCGTATGAGAACTTCAGCCGCGTGGTGAAGAAGACCTTCGACCGCGGCGGCAAGGTCATCATTCCGGCATTCGCCGTAGGCCGCACCCAGGAGATCGTGTTCTTCCTCAACCAGATGCTTGCCGAGGGGCTCATCTCGCGCGTGCCGGTCTACGTGGATAGCCCGCTGGCGGTACAGGCTTCGCAGATCTTCGCCAGCTACCCCGAGTATTTCGATTCTGAAACCAATGCCTTCATCCGGGAGCACCGCCACCAGGCGCTCGATTTTGACGGTCTCACCTACGTGAGTGACGTCGAAGAATCCAAAGCCCTGAACGATAAAAAGGGTCCTATGGTGATCATTTCCGCCTCCGGTATGGCAGAGAATGGTCGCATCCTCCATCATTTGAAGAACAATATTGAGAATCCACGCAATACCATTCTCATTGTTGGCTGGCAGGCGCCGGATACCCTTGGCCGCCGCCTGGTGGAAGGCGCGAAGGAGTTGCGCATCTTCGGGCAACTTTACGAACTGCGCGCCGAGGTGGATACCATCAGCGGACTCTCCGCGCACGCCGGTCAGCAGCTGCTGCTGGATTATGCCGGGGCGGTCAGGGATACAGTAAAGCAGATCTACCTGGTCCACGGAGAAGAGGATGCCGCCAGCGTGTTCATGGCCAAGCTCGAAGAAAACGGTATTACGAACGTGCATTACCCCGATCAGTACGAGATGGTCGAGATCTGAGAGATTTCGGTTATAATTTTCCCCGCTGGAGAGGTGCCGGAGTGGTTGAACGGGGCGGTCTCGAAAACCGTTGTGGCTCTCGTGGTCACCGTGGGTTCGAATCCCACCCTCTCCGCTGAAGACAAGCTCCGGGGCGCAAAAATCGCAGCCCTCTCCGCTCGCTTTGCTCACTCCGGGAGCGCAAAACAGGCTTCTCTCACAGTCATTACGCCTATCCATTAAAACAAATAGTCCCCGTTTAGGCGCGGGGACTATCTAATTCTTCAGATAACCGTTACGCCGCGTTCACCGGCTCCGGGACGGTCATGCCCTCGAGAATGGTTTCCAGCGCCATGGTGTGCACACAGCGCCCGCGGGTCATAAAGT
>CAYMGO010000015.1:0-25164 GCA_964390015.1 uncultured Anaerolinea sp.
GATCCTGCCACAGAGACCCGCCTTGGCCGAAGCCTATCGCGTTACCCTGTTGAGTGAAGGATCCCTTTCAAAAGTGTTGGCTCAAAACCGGTGTCGCATCATCACGAACACAGCAGGGTGATGTTTTTATACCATGATTTAGGTAAAATGTGTAGATAAGACCATTTGCGGAACATTAGAATCTGAAAAAAAAACGGTATAAAATACCAGGAAGGCTATGCCAAATCTCATCCGTTCATTCATCGCCATTCCGCTCACCAGCGCGATCCATCAAAAGTTGGAGGATTTTACACGCACGTATGGGCTGGCAGAGCGCGCTTCAGGTTTACGTTCCGTCAAGCCGGAAAACATCCACCTCACGCTGAAGTTCCTTGGAGATATAGATACTACCCGCATCCCTGCCATCAGCGCAAGATTGGAGGAGTTGACCAATAAAAATTCTTCCTTTCCAGTAACGGTCCGTGGCATTGGCGCCTTTCCGGGGTGGAGGAACAAGCCGCGCATCATCTGGGTGGGAGTTCAACCGGTGGAACCGATCCAGCATATATTTCAAGGAGTTGAGGCTGTCACAACCGCCATCGGTTATCCATCCGAGAACAGGCCTTTTTCCCCTCACCTGACGTTGGCGCGCGTCAACCAGCAATTTGCCAGCCCGCGCCAGGCTGAAACAATCACCCGCTTGATGAATCTTAATACCGAGCCTGTGTTTGGAGAGATGATCGTGGGTGAGCTGGTTCTCTTCAGGTCCGTTCTTCAACCCGCCGGACCGATTTATTCTGTTCTTTCACGCCACAGTTTTTCAGCCTAAACGCATGTATGTTAGAATTCATCTATCATAAAAATTCGAGGTGAAAACTGGACCCACTTGAAAAAGCACATCAGGTCGTAAACTTCCTGGAAGAAAAAAAAGCTGAAAAGATCGTCCTGCTGGACATACGTGAACTGACCACGTTCACCGACTATTTCATTCTATGCAATGGTACAAGCGACCGTATGCTGCAGGCGCTTGCGACATCCTTACGAGAGTTTGTGAAAAAAGACCATGAATTCGTTGTGAACATCGAAGGAGAATCAAGAGACGGCTGGATGGTTGCCGATCTTGAAGATATCGTTGTACACATTTTTTCGCCGGATACGAGAAATTACTACAAGCTGGAACAACTCTGGGGGAAAGGCAAGATCATTCTCACCCTGCAATAAAAAAAGCGGAAGGATGACCTTCCGCTTGTGTTACACTGTGGTAATTAGAAACTGGCCAAAATCTCTGCGCTGTGTTCTGCTGGTTTTACATTTTCGAAAACCTTGAGTATCTTGCCATCCTTAGCGATTATGTAAGTTGTCCGTAATACTCCATCATATTCTTTGCCGTACATCTTCTTTTTTCCCCAAGCACCATACTTTGAAAGGACCTCGTGATTCTCGTCGGATAGCAGGGAAAATGGCAATTGATATTTTGCCTTGAACTTCGCATGAGATTTTGGAGAGTCAGGGCTTACCCCTAATATGACCACATCGGTTTTCTCGTAAGCACTGTAATCATCTCTGAACTTACAGGCTTCAGCTGTGCAACCGGGTGTGTCATCTTTGGGGTAAAAATAAAGCACAACATTCCTTCCAAGGTATTTTGAGAGACTGTGCATTTCACCGTTTTCATCTGGTAGCGTAAAATCCGGGGCTAGTGTGTTTTCTTTAAGCATGTTAATTCCTCCTATTTTCATCCAATTATATCAACGGACCTGACGCAATATCAAGTCCACAATGGTACCTGTACAAGGTAAGCCATCAATAAAACCAATCCCATCGCCATCCACAAGTACAAGGTCCATCCTGGTTTTGCTCCGTCGGCAATGCGTATCATTTGCCAGACCTGGAGTGCACCAACGGGCAGCGCTAGAAGCATCGGCCAGGTTATTGACCAGGGTAAGCCCAGGAGAAGAAATACGCCTATCAGCAAAAACGCGCCCAAAATTAGCAGGTTGTGTAAAACCACCGTGTTTTGCCAGCTCAAGCGGGTAACCAGGCTTTTACGCGCATATATCGTGTCGAAGCCGTAGTCTCTGAACGCAAACGCGGACTTTGCGGCAAGGTAGAGCATCAACAAAGGCAGCGTCAATTGCATCAATATAAAGGGAACATCGATCCCCTGCAGGCTCATCATGAACGCCGGTACAAGGTTGGCGGTGACAACACCTTCCACCAGGTCACCGAATCCGTTCTTATCCAACCTGAATGGTGGTGACGCGCAGAAGAAGTAACCCAGCAAGGCCAACCCTAAAAAAAGAAAGCCGGGAACGGCCAGCGCTTTGCGCGCGATCAGGATAGCCGTGAGCATGGCACCGGCAGTCAGAATCAACAACGTGTTCTGGAGCAGTAGATTACGCTTTACGCCGCGTAAAACTTCTATAACAGGATCATCGTTTCTCATTGTAGAAATCGGGGATTCGGGATGGTCGTAATACGCATTCAGGAGCAAACGCATCGCGAACATCAACAGACAGATGAAGAATCCCAGTACCATGTTGATGATGTCCAGATCTTTTCCCAGGTAATGCACAAGGCTTACCCCCAACCCGCAGGTGAAGACCAACGGGATGACCCAAAAAACCTTGAAGGATCGCCAAAAATTCACTTTTTCAGGCTCTACGACCATCTACACCACCTGTTTCTTGTTTACGAATTAATGTTCAGTGGACCCGGAAAGAATCATGATTCTATTATATACTCCACTATATCGTATCTGGAGATTGTCAATGAAACTGAGCCTACCGGAATCCTTCCGAATTCACCCTGATGTTGCTTACGCGCTTACCACCGGCAAACCTGTGGTCGCGCTGGAATCAGCCGTCATCACCCACGGGCTGCCCCGACCCACCAACCTGGAACTTGCGCAATCCATGGAAGCACTCATCCGCGTGCAGGGGGTTACCCCTGCGACAATCGCTTTCATCGAAGGAAAGATCGTTGTTGGTGCAAGTGAATCTGAAATTGCACACCTGGCCGAAGATGACACTGCCATCAAAATTAACCCGCGCAACATTGGCATCGCCATCAGCCGGGGAGCCAGCGGGGGCACAACAGTAGCCGCTACTCTGTTCGCCGCCAGCGCGGCCGGCATCAAAGTGTTTGC
Organism: uncultured Anaerolinea sp.; assembly: GCA_964390015.1. GTDB lineage: Bacteria > Chloroflexota > Anaerolineae > Anaerolineales > Anaerolineaceae > UBA6107. The sequence goes on from CAYMGO010000015.1 coordinate 3,128, forward strand.
CACCGGGGGCATCGGTGGCGTTCATCGTGGTAATGCTTTTGATGTTTCCGCGGACTTGAATGAATTAGCGCGCAATCCAGTCATTGTAGTTTGCGCAGGTGCCAAGGCCATCCTCGACCTCCCCGCCACGCTGGAGAACCTGGAAACGCGCGGTGTACCTGTGCTGGGCTACCAGACGGATGACTTCCCGGCGTTTTACACCAGGACCAGTGGATTGAGTGTGGATCACCGTGTTGAAAACGCCCGTGAGGTATACGAGATTGCCACAGCGCATTGGCAGGCTGGTTGCCGCAGCGCGGTGTTGGTTTGTAATCCCATCCCTACTGAAGATGCTCTGGACAAGACCAGGATCGATGATGCCATTGACAAGGCGGTTGAATCAGCCAGGCGTAAAGGCATCAGCGGTATAGCAGTGACCCCCTTCTTGTTGGAAAAACTGAACAAAGCGACTTCAGGGAAAAGCATGCAAGCAAATCTGGCGTTATTAAAAAATAATGCCCGGCTCGCTGCTGAGATCGCCGGATGCTTTGGAAGGTCGAACCTGGTCACATTTTAGGTCAGGGAGCCGGAGGTTCAGGGGTCGAAGTAGCGATCTCTACTTCCGGCGGCTGCGCGCCAGTGGCAGTCGGAACATTCTCGCCAGGTGATTCTTCGCCAAGTATCCTGAAAGTACCTGATACTTTCCAGGTTTGCCCGACGAAAATGCGCACTTCATAGATGCCCGGTAACCAGTCTTCAACAGGTCTGGTGCAATCCGTGTAGCCGTAACCACCGGGGGCGTAATCCCATGCTTTGGTCTCGGAACAGATCGTTTCCTCCCCGAACAACCAAACTGATGTCCACTGCACACCGGCTGCCATGCGATCATACGAAAAGCCGCCAAAGAGCGTGCTTACCGGTAATTCAAACTCAGTGATCGATTCCACAACCACCCCATCTTCAGTAGTATCGGAAAAACTGAGAGGGCTAAAGATCGCGCTCGCGTCCGGTCCAACTGGTGTTTGAATGGTTGCCTGGATGAATTCAGGGAGAGCTGGCGTGTAGGTTTGTGATAACGTCAGCGTGATGGTGGGAGTGTAGGTCATTGAAGGGGTATTGGTGACCGTGGGGGTTATGGTAATTGTAGGGGTTAGGGTGATCGTAGGTGATGGAGGAAAATACCGGTAAACGACCGGTTCACCGAAACGGAATATGATGAAGCCGGCCAACAGCAAGCCAAACCCCAGCAGTACCAGCCGCCAGCCATGATAGACTAACGACTGCCTCTTCTGATAGAAAAGCAACTTGTGACCGGCTTTGATAGACTTCACGGCCATTACCAGGCTGATGATAGCCGCGATCCCCAGCAGGCCCAGGATCACTTTCACGGTGGTGGCAACATCAATATTCAATGCTCATCTCCAACAAGGGATTATAGCACGCAGGATATTTGATTTGACTGCGCGATGATCAGGTCACTGCTGCAGCAGAGAAAGGTAAGGTTCAGCGAACAGTGCCGGTGTGCCACCAGTGTGCCAGAAGAGCACCTTTTCACCTTTCATGAAAAATCCCTTTTTCACCAGGTCAATGAGCCCGGCAGCCGCGCGCCCGGTGTATACCGGGTCCAAAAGCAGCCCTTCCTGGCTGGCGAGCAGCTTGATCGCCTCGATCTCCGCTGTGCCCATCACCCCATAACCGCCGCCGACGTAATGATCATCTACCAGGATCAACTCTGCGCCAACTGGCACAAGCCCGGTGAGCTGCGCGCCTTCCAGCGTCAAGTTGGAGATAATTCCTTTCAATTCCTGCGCGCTGCCTTCGATGCAGATGCCAAGTATCCGGCCTGTAAAACCTGCCGCCTGTGCACCCAGGAGCATGCCCGCCTGGGTGCCACCACTGGATGAAGCGGTGACGATCCAGTCAAACTGCTCTGTAAAAGTCGCCAATTCTTTCATCGCTTCAACGTATCCCATCATCCCGGTCGGGCTCGAACCGCCATAAGGGATTTTGTAAGGCCGTCGCCCGCTAAGTTGCAACTGGGTGATGGTCTCTTCAAGCACCTGCATGCGGTTTTCACGCGTTGCCCACACGATCTCAGCACCAAAAAGACGATCCAGAAGCAGGTTTCCATGAGCGAGTTGTGGTTCATTTCCAGAAAGGACGAGGATGCAGGCATAACCAAATCGCGCCGCCAGGGCTGCAACCTGCCGGCAATGATTGGATTGTATAGCACCCACGCTTACGAGCGTATCAGCGCTCTGCGCCTGCGCTTCGGCCAGCAGAAACTCCAGTTTTCTCGTCTTGTTTCCTCCAAAACCCAACCCGGTCTGGTCATCACGCTTGCAGTAGATTTGCGGACCATCCAGTACCGAGGTCAAGCGCGGCAGGTATTCGATGCGGGTTGGTAGGTGAGCCAATTGCACCCTGGGAATTTTCATAACACCTCCTGCTTCAATTGCTTTCTTCGTAAGAACCGGGTGATGGAAAGAATTCGCGGTATAACCTGGTGATAAACACGGTAAAGAAAAGGTCGTACCGGGTAATCCCAAGCGCCAACGGTCCGCACCAGCACCGCCCCCAATCCTTCCTTAAAACGATATACTCCGAACATCGGGTCCGATTCAATGGGGGTATCCGGTGCCCCCCATAGATCGTAGAATTTGCAGCCTTTATCTCGCGCCAGGCACATGGCTTCCCACTGTAGCAGGTAGTTGGGCATCTTCTCCCGGTACTGCCCGGAGGACATGCCATAAACAAACCAGGCGCGCTCACCAAAGCAAAGCAGCACCAATCCAGCGATCGCCTGGCCGGCGTATTCCGCGATCAAGCCTTCAGCCATGCCCTCTTGCATGAAGCGCGACCACACGTCAACGTAATAGGCTTGCGGCCGGATGATAAAGCCATCACGGTCGGCGGTTTCAGCGAACATTCGATACAACAAAGGCAGGTCTTGGAGTGATGCCTTGCGCACCACAACACCGCTTTTTTGCGCCAGCCTCAGGTTATATCGGGTTTTCTGCTTCATCCGCGCCAGCCATGCAGATTCGCCCCCGTCCAGGTTGAGCACCATGGTATTCCTGAACTGGATCTGTTCCGGGGAGAACTTCCAACCGCGCTCAGAAAGAACTGTCAATAACTCGCCGTCCTGAGGAACCATCTGCGTGAAATCCGCTGATGCGTCCTCCCCTATTGGCACTTCGGGATCGATCTTGAGAAATACCAGCTTTTTTTCCCTGGCTTTACTTTCCAGGTCCGCGATTACCCTGGCGTAAAGATCTCGATCCGTCCAATTGACGAGCGGGCCTCGCGGTATATAACCTATACCTAGGCGCGGTCCGACCCTTAACAAGCGTGTAGACCGGGTGAGAAGCTGAGCCGCCGCAATCACCTTTCCGCTATCATCCTTCCAGGTAAGATCCTCGCTCTTCCATCCCACCTGCGCTTTCACAGCAGCCCATTCCCTGGTTTGAAGGAAGTTCGCACCGGGAAGTTGGCTAATAATCTGGTTCCATGTGTCAGAGTGAGTCATCATGTGATGTTAAATAGATGAATTTAACCAATCGTCGATCTCTTTTTGTGAACACAACCCTGCCAGAGGAAGAGCTGAAATCTCCTCCGGCGTAAAGAAACCTACAGATTCTGTTTCACAACTGGGTATCATTTCTCCATTCACAATTACAGCGTCATAGAGAAGGACAATCACGTTCCCGCGTGGATCAGATGTTTCGAGATAACAATCCACAAGTTCGCCCGCCTGAACATTCAGACCGGTTTCCTCCCGGGCTTCTCTTTCCGCCGCCGCGCGCGGTAGTTCATCCGCTTCCACGTAACCCGCAGGCATGTGCCACATGCCGCGCCAGGGATCAATGCCGCGCTGCACTAAAAGCAATTGACCGTCATTGACTACGCGCACACCTGCGCTGACCTTCCACTGGTGGTAGAAGACGGTGCCGCAAACCGGGCATACCTCACGCTGCCTTCCTTCGATTATGCGCTTTTCCACTGCTGAGCCGCAATGCTGGCAGAAATTGATCATTATTAATCCCCCTGCCCGCCCCTGAGCTTCATGTACAGGGAGTAGATGCTGTACAACCTCTCATCGTACACTTTATCCCACGCGCCAACACTGCGTTTTACCTGGCCGCCAAATCCACGTTTGAAACGGTAAACTCCCCACAGGCCATCATGTGAATGCCTTTCCTTGAAGGTTTTTTCCAATTCGTCTTCCTCCAGGTCCGGTATGCCCCACAGATCGTAGTATTTACAACCTCTCCCTTTTGCCCATTTCATCGCTTCCCATTGGATCAGATATGTCGGCATGCGATTGCGCTCAAGGTCATACGAAGCACCGTAGAGATAATATGCATTCTCGCCAGCACTAACCGCCATCAGGGAGGCCAGCGCCTGGCTGCCGTAGTAGGCGGTCAACAATACGCAATTCCCTTGCACCCCAAGCAGATCATACACCCCCTGGTAATAAGCACGGGTATGCACGCTGAAAAGATCGCGCTCCGCCGTCAATAACGCCATGCGGTGGAACTCTGTTACATTACTGGAATTCTTAACCACAACGCCTTTTTTTTCCGCCAGGTGAATGTTGTAACGGGTTTTCTGCTTCATACGGGCAAGGATCTCTTCTTCACTTCCCTCCAGAGGTACCACCACGGTACGCCGCGGTTGTATCGGCCTGGATGCCAGTAATTCATCAAAACTGGCGGGACTCCGTTTTTCTTCTCCCTCAAATAAGTCCGGTTCAATTTTCAAAAGGATGGCACGGTTCTGACGGCAAACCGCATCGATGGCTGTGAAGAGCTTTTCGCTCCAACCAACCGGACCCTTGGCCAAATACGCAATGGTGAAACCGAATGGCAGTTTTCTAAAGAGGACCTGCGCTCCGTTTTCGCCCTCAACAACCCTTACAGCTTTCCAACCAAACCTGGATTTTAACTCACCCCAGGCACCGGTCTGTAGAAAATGGGCATTAGGGGATTTTTTAAGGAACACTTCCCATTGTGCGAGCGGCAGGTTCATGGTCATTCGATCGATAGCAGTTCTGGTGCGGGTGTGCTTTCAAGGGAAGCGCCAGGGATGGTTTCGTCAATTAAGGCAATTATTTCTTCAGCTTTCCCCTTGTCCGCGAGTTCCAGCAGCTGTTCGATCCTTGTTTTCAGTTCCTCCCCGCGCAGGTTAGTGGGGTCATCGAATTGATAGATATCAGGATGCTGGGTGGGTTCAAACTGGTTACCTTCCTCCCAGAGGTCTTCACTCAACTTCTCCCCGGGGCGGATGCCGGTGAACACGATCTCAATATCTTTTCCCGGTTCCAGACCCGATAGGCGGATCAGGTCTTCCGCCAGGTCGAGGATGCGCACTTGCTGCCCCATGTTCAGCACGAAGGTTTCACCACCAATACCCATACCAGCCGCCTGCAGCACCAGGTACACGGCCTCGGGAATGGTCATGAAATAGCGCTTCATATCCGGGTGCGTGATCGTCACTGGTCCACCGGTGGCAATCTGATGCTTAAAAAGCGGCACTACGCTGCCGCGGCTGCCCAACACGTTGCCGAATCGCACCACACTGTAAGCCTGACCCGTACGCGCAGCGGCATCCAGCACGATCATTTCAGAGAGACGCTTTGTGGCGCCCATGATATTCGCCGGACGGATGGCTTTATCGGTGGAGATCATCACCAGGCGTTCGATTTTATTTTCCTCGCAAGCCCGGACCACATTGAGGGTCCCACGCACATTGTTATCAATGGCTTCATCGACGTTCATTTCCATCAACGGAACATGTTTGTGCGCCGCCGCGTGGAAAACAATATCCGGTCTTTGCACCGCAAATATGTTATGGATGCGCTGGTAATCTCGCACATCGGCAATGACCGGTGTGAGTGAAAGCGCGGGGGAATTCTCCTGCAGTTCCAGCAGCGATTCGAAAATGCTATTTTCGCCGTGCCCGAGCAAAACAAGGTGAGAAGGCTGCCAGCGCGCAATCTGACGGCACAATTCCCGCCCGATGGAACCGCCCGCACCTGTGACCATCACCCGCTTGCCGGTCAAGGTTTGACCGATCAATTCCTCCTGCATATGGGCAGGCTGCCGCCGCAGCAGGTCAGCGATATCGACCTCGCGCAGACGGTTTATACTGACCTTGCCACCGATAAGCTCGTAGATACCGGGCATCGTTCTGAAGGGAATTCCCCGCAGACGGCAGACATCAGCGATCATTCTCACCACCTTGCCACTCGAACTGGGGATGGCAATGACCACCTCTTGGATCTTGCGATGCTCAAGGATCTTGCCGATCTCTGCTAGCGTACCAACAACTGGTACCCCGTGTATTTGTTGTTTCATTTTCGCCGGGTTGTCATCCAAAAAGCCAACCGGGGTAAGGTTGAGGTCGGGGTTCTTTTGCAGTTCGCGAACCACCAACGCACCGGCATCTCCTGCGCCAATGACCAGCGCTCGCTTGGCCTGCTTGCTCCTGACCGAACTTGAAACCGTGCTCACGTTATCCGAGATCAGGCGGATCAAAAACCTTGTGCCACCAATGAGGAAGACGGAAAGCAGCCAGTCTATGATCAATACTGAACGCGGGAAGCCGTTGAAGGCCTTGAAAGTCAACAGCAGGATCATGATGACAGAAACGAGAACTGAGGCGCTGGTGACCGCCACGAGGATCAATCGCAATTCCTTTGTACTGGCATATCCCCATAAACGCCTGTAAAGGCCAAAGAAGTAATACACGGGGATCTTGACCAGTAACGAAACCGCGATCATCCAGTAAGCCGAAGGTAAGTAAAAGAAAAAGAGAGCGCCGAGTTCAAGCCGCAGTGCATAAGCGCCAAGAACAGCAATAATTGTGAGGACCATGTCAATAATGACCATGTACCTGTTGCGCATGTTGGGTTTTGTTCTCATCACAGTCCCTTAAATCCCAGAACTGCCCCGGCAGTTCTGAGGATGATCGTTAAATCTAATAGTAGATTGCGGTTCTTGATGTAATACAGGTCATATTCAAGTTTGACGGCTGTATCCTCCACGGTCGATGCGTAACGCTGGTTGATTTGCGCCCAGCCGGTGAGACCCGGGCGGATGAAAAGGCGTGCCCGGTAAAATGGCAGTTCCTGCTGGAACTTATTGACCAGCTCGATCTGTTCAGCACGCGGACCAATGATGCTATTTTCTCCAATAAGGATGTTCCAGCATTGTGGAAGTTCGTCGATGTGGCTCTTGCGCAGAATTTTGCCTACCCGGGTAATGCGCGTGTCGTTAGCTGAAGCCGTTCGTGCCACGCCATCTTTTTCCGCGTCCTGGTACATGGTGCGGAATTTGAAGATCTTGTAAGGCTGACCGTACTTCCCAACGCGCATTTGGGAATACAACACCGGAAAACCGGAGTCGATAATAATGGAAAAGGCAATCAACGGGTAAAGTACGATCAAAAGGAGCAACCCCAAAATACTGCCCGCAACGTCAATAAGGCGCTTCACACTCTCATAAACGCCTGTTGTGTGCGTTTGATCAATAAACGATCGGAGGATCCAGTCTGATTGTAGCAAAAAGATTGGTATCCTCCCGAAAACCTCCTCGTAGAGGGTAGGCATGGAAGTGACTTCGATGTCGTTCTCAGCCGCGGTCAGTATCGCGCGGAACAATTCCGGTTTCAGTTCTCCTGAAATAGCAAAAATCAGGTCGGTGATATCCAGATCGTTGATCAGACCGGTCATCATTTCACCAGTGCCCAGGACCTTGTAACCATTGATCTCTTTACCCTGTTTTTCAGGATCATCATCAATGTATCCGACAAGCAGAAATGGTCCTGATTGTAAGTCCCGCAGCATGGCGGCTAACGTCGATCCGGCTTTGCCAGCGCCGATCATCAATGCGCGGCGCATGAACACTGGAGCGGTAAAGATGCGAATATAGAGCAGCCGCCAGGCAAAAGTGAGGATCGTGGCAGCGATGATGAAGATAAAGACGCCGCGACGCGGCAGGGAATTCGGGTCCGAGATAAAGAAGATTATCAGGTAGATGATGAAACTGATGCCAGCCGCAGTGGCAATACCGCGGATGACATCTTCTCTGCGGTTGGCTTTGCGGATGTCGTAGATCTCGATGAGGAAAATGATCCACAGAACAGGCAGCAGGAAAAACCAGAACGGGGCGCGCTGCCCGAGGAAAGCCCAGGAAAAATCCAGCCAGTCTTTTTGTCCCCAGAAGTAAAGACCGACGAAAATGGCAATATAGGTGACGAGTAAATCGCCGAGGAACAGGATCGCCTGTCTCTCGCCGTTACGTATGCGCCATCGTTTCTTCAGTTGAGGTTTCTCTATTGCCATTCTACGAACCCGTGAACATCCTTTTAATTACGCTCCACAAAAAACCGCTGCCCCATGAGAAATGCATGGTCATGATGGCGACAGGAACCCCGGGAAAAAGTGAGGACCTTTTCCGTTTTATGGCAGGTTTGATCGAACCAACCAGAAGGATCAGCAGGTAAAGGCTCACCACCCCTGCCAGGGTGATCCGCGCGGGCGTCCAGAATGTGGACAACAATGATAACATCAAAATGCCGGAAACAAAAACAGGGGGCAGCGCCTGGCGCAAACGCAGCGAAGTGGGGTGACGTTGCAGCATCCTGAATTTCCAGAATCCGTACGCGAAGTATTGCCTGGCCAGTGACCGCAGGTCCGGGCGTGAGTAGTAACCCACCCTGATGGCCGGATCCACCCAAATTTGGCCGCCTGCTTTTTGTACGCGTGCATTAAATTCATAATCCTCGTTGATGCGCAGGGTTTCGTCATACCCGCCAATTCGCTCGACCAGAGCGCGCCGGTAGGTGCCAAAAGCCACCGTATCCGCTACTCCGGGTTTAGTGGCTGTGCGATAACGGGCATCTCCCACCCCCAGCGGGTGTGCAGTGGCCACCGCGATTGCATGACCCATGCAGGTATCTTTTCCCGGTTTGATGTCGATCACGCCGCCAACGTTTTCACCACATCCGGCCATTAAAGCAGCAAGGCATTTTTCGATGTAATCTGGTGCAGGGATGGCGTGCGCGTCCATGCGGCTCAGCACAGTTCCTTTGGACTCTGCAATCGCCTGGTTAAGGGCTGCCGGGATGGTGCGCTGCTGGTTTTCTACCACCCTGATCTCAAGCTGCGGGTGCTCTGATCGGAAGGAGGCAATCCTCTCGCGGGTGCGGTCAGTTGAGAGGCCATCTGCGATGATGACCTCGAGATTGGCAGTAGGATAGGTCTGATCGAGAATCGCGTGAAGCAACTCGTCGATCGTTCCTTCCTCGTTATAACAGGGTATGATGACCGAAACTTTTTCAGACGCCATTATTCCGCTACGTAACCTGGTTCCTACCCGTTATCAGCATTCACAGTCTTTACACAAAAGCGCGACTACCTCTATTTCGATCAGAGCATCCTTGGGTAAACCAACCACCGCCACCGTGGTGCGCGCGGGTGGATTTGAAGAGAAATACCCGCCGTAGACCTTATTCATCGCCGGGAAGTCCTTCATATCACGCAGGAACACCGTCGTTTTAACCACCTGTTCAAGGCAGGAAGACGACGCTTTTAGCACAGCCTTCAAATTGACAAAAACCTGGTGTGTCTGTTCTTCAATGCCGCCTGGAACGAGCTCACCAGTAACGGGGTTGATGGCAATCTGACCCGCGCTGAAAACGAATGGTCCGCCCCCAGCGGCGATAGAGTAAGGTCCGATTGCTGCGGGTGCCTCTGTGCTCTGGTATAACTTTTTATCAGTGCAAGCCATTTATTCCTCCAAGGATTGGTATATCTCCATTTTAAGCGAACTGGTAAAAAAGGTAAATGTAAAAAGGCAAAGGCTTTCCTTCATCTCCTCAAGCCATTCCTCCATACGATAAGGCTGGTATAATCTGAGCGTTCCAATCTTGATTACGCAGGTTAGATATGCTCGAAAAAATAACATCAATAGAGACCCGATATAACGAACTCACCCGACAGATGGATGAGAATAGCCAGGATTACCAGAGAGTGGTTGGATTGGCCAAGGAACGCTCGGAACTGGAACCGGTCATCGAGATCGCCACCCGCTACCGCTCACTGCTCAACCAATTGGAACAGGCCAGGCAATTGGAAACCGGCGGCGATGAAGACATGCGCGTGCTCGCCAGCCTTGAACTCGAGGAACTCCCTCCCCAGATCGAAGAGATCGAGAAGCAATTGAAGCGCCTGCTCATTCCCAGAGACCCGCGCGACGACCGCAACGTGTTCATCGAAATACGCGCAGGTGCCGGTGGAGATGAGGCAGGTTTATTCGCGGCGGAACTGATGCGCATGTACATGCATTACGCTGAAGCACGCAGCTGGACTGTGGAGATGATCTCCGCGAACGACACAGGCATCGGTGGTTACAAAGAAGTGATCTTTATGGTCAAGGGTAAAGGCGCGTATTCACGGTTCAAATACGAATCCGGTGTTCACCGTGTACAACGCATCCCAGCGACGGAATCCAGCGGCCGCATCCACACCTCCACGGTCACCGTGGCGGTGATGGCTGAAGTCGAAGAAGTGGATATCCAAATTCACAATAATGACATTAACGTGGATGTTTTCATATCCTCCGGCGCAGGCGGGCAAAACGTGCAGAAGAATGCTACAGCCATACGCCTGACACACCTCCCGACCGGTATCGTAATTACCTGCCAGGACGAACGGTCACAATTACAGAACAAACTCCGTGCCATGGGAATTTTGCGTGCCCGGTTATATGAACTTCAAGAGGAAAAAAACCGCCAGGAACGCGATGATAGCCGCCGCTCCCAGGTAGGCACAGGCGACCGCTCCGAAAAAATCCGCACCTACAACTACCCGCAGAGCCGGGTAACCGACCACCGCATCAATCTCTCATCCTATAACTTGCCGGCAGTGATGGCAGGAGAAATCGACCTCTTCATTGACGAACTCGCGCTCCGCGATGAAACTGATCGGCTGGCCGCAATCGGCGATTATGACGAGAGTTGATCTCGGCAGCTGGTTAAAGGAAAAGCACGCAATACTGCGTGGCAAAACCGAATTTCCAGCCATCGAACTCAACGCCATCGCTTCCCATTTTTTACAAAAACCGGCATCGTGGATCGTTTCGCATCCCGAAATACTACTCAGCAGCGAACAAATTCGGGTGATGAATGTCGCCATCAATCGCCTGCTGGCGGGTGAGCCGCTGGCTTACATCACCGGGGTAAGGTCCTTTTTCTGTTTGGATTTCTTAGTCGACAACCGGGTGCTTATTCCCAGGCCAGAAACCGAGCTGCTGGTCGAACAAGCCATCTCCTGGTTGCAGGAGCACCCGAATCAAAGGGTTGTGGCGGATATTGGCACGGGGTCAGGCGCTATCGCCATCTCACTGGCAAAGCGCTTTTCTGACTTAAAGGTCACCGCGGTAGATATCTCATCATCTGCGCTTGAAGTTGCGCGAAACAACGCCTGCCTTCACCAGGTTGAAAAACAGGTCCAGTTTATCCAATCCGATCTACTTGAAACCATTTTTGGAAAATTCGATTTGATCCTGGCTAACCTACCTTACATCCCTACCCCAGCTCTTGATAAACTCGAAATTCTAAAATATGAACCGCTAATAGCCCTGAATGGCGGCTTCGAAGGGTTGGATTTGCTAACAAAACTGATAAACAAATTGCCCGTGAAACTCGCTCAGGATGGATGTGCATTTCTGGAAATACAATATAATCAACACCAAGTAGTCAGTGAGATCGTGTCACAGCGATTACCGTGCGCGGAAATAACTGTTTTTAACGACCTGGCTTCATTACCACGACTTGTCAAGATCCAACTCTAAAAAAAGAATTATGCAGACCATCACTTTACCCGCTGACAACTCCGCATCCATCGAAACCGCCCTCGACCTGCTGAACGATGGTGAGATTGTAGCCTTTCCAACTGACACGGTTTACGGATTGGGTACCAACGCTTTTTATTCTCCGGGCATTATAAAATTGTTCGAAGCCAAAGGCAGAGATTCAAACAAAGCCATTGCTGTGCTCATCGGAAAAATTGAGCAGTTGGATCTCTTAACCGACTCGCTTTCACTCACGGCTCGGAAGCTGATCGACCATTTCTGGCCTGGCGGGTTGACCATTGTCCTGCCGAAAAAGAAAGATCTGCCTGAACTCTTATCCGCGGGCAGTTCAATCGGAATCCGGATGCCAAATCACGGTGTGGCATTGGATTTGCTGCGAAAATTTGGACCCATCGCCACCACATCCGCCAACCTGAGCGGCATGAATAACCCGCATGATGCTGGTGACGTGCTGCGCCAGCTCAATGGCAGGGTTCCCCTCATTCTTGATGGCGGACGCTGCCCCGGGGGTGTGCCCTCCACCGTTGTTGACTGTTCAACTGAAGAGGTCAGGATCCTGCGTCCTGGAACCATCACCCTGGAAGCCATCACGGCAGCTTTAGCCTGTACCGGTGAGCAATAAGGTCAGAATCGCGCTTTTCAATCACAATTCGTTCAATTTATCCGTTTCCAGCATGAAGATGCTCCTGAAGTCGCCTTCATGAGTACTTAGTGTATTGAATGTTCCCCGCTGGGTGATTTTTCCCCCGCTGATGACCAGGATCTCGTCCATTTCTCTTAGTAGGTTCACATCGTAAGTAATGATCAGCAGGCTTTTGCCTGTAAGAGTTGAAAAAAGGTTATCCATCACACGGCGGGCGGTGGCGTAATCGAGGTTGGCAGTCGGCTCGTCCAGCACAATGACCGGTCTATCCTGTAAAAGCGTACGGGCGATTGCCAACCGCTGCCCTTCTCCGCCGCTCATTTTCATCCCGTGCTCACCAATCCAGGTGTCCAACCCCTGCGGTAGTGCGTGGAACCAATCTGTGAGATCAACCACATCAAGCGCGCGAATCAATTTCTCATCGCCCGCATCAGGGTTCGCCAGAAGCAGGTTACCACGGAGTGTGTCGTTGAAAAGATACTCAGATTGCTGCAGCACCGCAAACAATGACCTGCTCCACTCAGGATCTGTCCCGCTCAGGTCGATCCCATCAACACTGATACTTCCCGACTGAGGTTGCACGAACCTAATCAGCATATTCACCAGGCTTGTCTTGCCGGCGCCGCTGGCTCCGACGATAGCCACTTTGCGGCCAGGGATTAGCGTGAAGTCGATATTCTCCAATACCGGCGCGGTCTCTGTTGCGTAGATAAAACTGACATCCTCAACGTGAACCGTTGGTTCAGGATGCCCGCCAGGCAGCGTTGAAGCTGCGGGGGGCGTTTCAGCAGGTTGACCAATGGCATACAGTCGAGCCGCAGCAACGGAACAGGCGTTGAGGTTGAGCGCCGCTGCGGGCATGGGTAGAACCGCTTCAAAACTCGCGAGCGCCACCAACGTGACCACCGCCAGCGAGATGCCGGTAAATTCGCCCTCTCCTACCAGCGGAATGGCTGCCCACAACAATCCCAGCACGGTAAGGTTTGTGATCAGCAGTGAAAGTCCGCTGCTGCCCGCGTTGAGGTCTACCAATTTGTTTTGCAGCTCACCTGACCGTTTAAATTCTCCCATCAACGTTCCAATGTAGCGCTCCTGCGCGTTGCACACCTGGATGTCCTCCAACCCCTGCAACACTTCCACCATCCTGGCTGACGCGGCAGCCTTTGAAGCTGCCAGATTCTGCACGTGGACTCTTGAAACCAGCATTGATAGCACGGGGTGAATAAAACCGCCGGTCAGCATCCCAATCGCCAGGATCAAGCCAAGCTGCAGCGCGTAACCGCCCACAAAAAAACTCACGCCAGTGATGATTACCACAGCCACCACAGCCGGGGCTATGACGCGCACATAGAAATTTTCAAGCGATTCCAGATCCCCCATCACGCGCGAAAGCACATCCCCGCTGCGATGTACCATCAGGTTCGCGGGCGCACCCGGTTCTACGCGGCGGTAAAAATCCTCGCGCAGCCGGCTCAGAACGCGCAGGTTTACCGAATGCGAGACAAGTCGCTCGAGGTAACGAAAAACCCCGCGGCTGATGCCAAAAAAGCGTACACCCACGATGGCCACCTGCAGATCGGCAATGGACGGCCTTAGTGCCGCACTGGCGATCAGGTAGGCGGACGTTCCGAGCAACCCTATCCCCGCCGCAATGGCAGCAACACCCAAAAGCAAGGATAGCAGCACCTCACCAGTGAATTCCTTCAGGATGGCGATAAGTGAACCAAGCGCCTTCACGCCAACCTCCCAACACCCGCGATGAAGTCATTGTATTCACGTGATGATCGTAACAATTCACCCTGCCTGCCACGTGCTGCGATGCGACCGTCCTGAAGGAAAAGCACCTCATCCGCGCTTTCAAGGGTGGACCGCCTGTGGGCGATCGTAAGGGTTGTCCGTCCGCGCATCAGCTCCCGGATGGAGCCATCCAGAGAACGTTCAAGCTCTGGATCAAGATGCGAGGTAGGTTCATCCAAAATCAGCAGTGAAGGGCGGCGCAGGAATGCACGCGCCATCGCCACGCGCTGCCGCTGACCACCACTAAAACGCGCGCCGGCTTCAAGCAGCGGTGTCTCCAGCCCCATCGGAAGGGTCGCAAGCAGTTCGCCCAACCCGGCTTCATGCAATGCTTGTTCGACCTCCCGGGCCGAATACCGCGCATCGCCCATGGTGACGTTCTCTGCCAGGGTATCATTGAAAATCGATGGATTTTGGGGCAGCCAGGCTACGAACTGCCGCCAGTCATCACGCGAAAAATCCCGAATCTCCATCCCATTTATCAGTATCTCTCCTACTGAAGGCTCGATAAATCGCAGGAGAATACGCGCTAAAGTACTCTTACCAGAACCGCTCCTGCCCGCCAGCGCGTAGTGTTTGCCTTTTTCCAGGTCCAATGAAATCGCAGTCAACGAATGCGCGCCCATCCCGCTGTAGGAATAGGAGAGATTGTTGACCGTGATGTGGTAATCCGCTATGAATGCATTCTCCAGCCTTAATTTCGGGTTGGCTGCAGGTTTACAGTGTTCCAGAGTGTCCAGCAGGTCAAAGATCTTTTGTGCTGCTGTCACACCTGTCATCCCGGCGTGATACCTGGCGCTCAGGTTGCGCAGCGGCAGGTAAAAATCAGGGGCAATGAGCAGTATGAAGAACGCCTGCTGAAACGCGATGCGCCCGTAAAGCAGTCTCAGCCCGATCTCCACTGCCACAACCGCGGTAGAAATGGTCGCAATGAGTTCCAGCGCCAGCGCTGAAATAAAAGTAACTCGCAGCACCTCGAGCGTGGTCTGCCTGTAGCGCTCACTGGCATCCACCACTTCTTCCGCCCTTTCCCGGCTGCGTCCAAGCACTTTCAGGGTGGCGATGCCCTGTAAAGTGTCGAGCAGGTAACTGCCAAGGTGCGTCAGCGCTTTCCACTGACGTTTTGTGAGCCCTTCAGCCGCCCAGCCAATCAGCATCATAAAGAGAGGAATTAACGGGGCAGTCAGGATAAAGACGATCCCTGTCAGAAGATCAATAGGGAACACCACTGCCAGAATGGTCAGCGGGAGCATCACCGAAACCAACACCTGCGGCAGGTACTGTGAAAAGTACGCATCAAGCGCGTCAACCCCCTGCAGCGCCGTGGTCGCCAGTTCTCCCGTCTGCTCGTTCTTCAGATATTCCGGACCAAGCCGGTCGACCTTGGCGAGGAGATCAGCCCGAAGTTTGTGTTTGATCCTCACAGTCATTCTGCCGGCCAGGATCTCGCTGATGACAGTGAACAGCACACGCATCAGAACAAGGAACAGGATAAACCGCAGGATGGAATTGACATCCTGCAGCGTACGCTGGTCCAGGAAAACCCCCGCGACTACCCGGCTCAACTGAAAGGATTGGACCACCGCAATGCCGCCCGCCAGGAACGACGAGAGAACCGTCAACGCGAACAACAACCCGTTGATTCTCGCTTCACAGAACAGGCGGGGGTGGATTTTCATGTGTCAGTTTCAGAGACTATTGAAATTCAACAGTCCAAGCACGTCCTGAAGAGCGGCGTCAAAAACCTTGTTCATGATCTCATCGCTCACCTGGTACGCCCCGCCATACACCCCGTCCACCAGGGCGGCGCGCACCTTCACGGAGGGAAGAATCTGAACAGGTTTGAAAGGCTCCTTGACGCCGTCAGGCATGCCGCTTGTTCGTAAGAAAGGAAAGGCTTCCATCCAGGACGCGTGATAGGTATCCAGACCGTGAGATTCCGCCACCGCTGCCACAGAAGGGGCTTTCCACCAGTCATACCAGCTCACCTGCAAATCGGGCAGTTCATTCACGAGTTCTCCCAATGCGAGTTTCGCCGGATCATTTCCGCCGTGTCCATTCACGAACAATAGACGCTTGAATCCCTGGTGGTGTACTGATCTGACCATGTCTTCAATGGCATTGGTCAGCGTCTGCACCCTGAAGCTGATCGTACCGGGAAAATCCACAAAGTACGAGGAACAGCCGAAGTTCAGGGGCGGCGCTACCAGCACCCCTGTTCGCTCTGAGGCAGCGCTTGCCAGCGTCATGGGGATCTTGATATCCGTCTCCAGGCAGATGTACCCATGCTGTTCCGTCGCGCCAGTTATCAGCATGATCCGGTCATCCTTTTGCAGGTATTTTTCAACCTCCATCCATGTCATCTTACCAAGTAACATAATTACCTCGCTTCTCGATCGAATGATGCAATCTCATTATAGCGGAACACACCCGATAAGGTTAAAAAAAGTGGCTGCCAGGGGAAAAGGCAGCCACTCGGATTCAGACTGATTGTGATCAAATCACCACATTGACCAGGCGTCCCTTCACGTAGATCACCTGGCGTGGCTCCCGGTTTTCCAGTTGCTTTTGCACAATTTCGCTTTTAAGCGCCCGGTTCCTGGCTTCTTCCTCGCTGATGTCCACCGGGACGATGATACGGTCACGCACCTTGCCGTTCACCTGCACCACCAGTGTGATCTCTTCCATGGCAGCGGCATTTTCATCTACACGCGGCCAGCGGCTGGTGTGCACCGAGTAAGGCTTGCCAAATTTCTGCCAGAGTTCCTCCGCGATGTGCGGAACAACTGGAGCCATCATCTGGATGTAGATCTCAAGCGCTTCTTTCCAGGCCGGACTGCCGCCCACATTTCGTTTGTGGTGTGTCATTTCGTTTGAAAGTTCCATCAGGCCGGAAATGATGGTATTAAATTCCAATTGTTCAAAATCTCTGGTCACCGAACGCAGTGTCTGGTGAACCTTCCGGCGCAGGACTTTAACTGACTCCGCGTCGGCTGCTCCCGGTTGCACGGGTTCCAGAACGAGGCTCCACACTCGCCGCAACCAGCGCATGACACCATCAATACCTCCGCTGCTCCAGGGTCCGCCCATGTCCCAGCGGGCGAAGAACATCAGGTAGGCGCGGGTCGCGTCGGCCCCGTAAGAACGCACCAGGTCATCCGGTGCTACCACGTTACCGCGGCTCTTTGACATCTTTTCCGAATCCTCACCCAGCACCATTCCCTGGTTGCGCAGCTGCATCATCGGCTCGTTGCCCTCGGTGATGCCCATATCCCGCAGCGCTTTATGGAAGAAGCGCGTGTAGATCAGGTGCATGTTGGCATGTTCGATCCCACCGGTGTAAATATCCACCGGCATCCAGTAATCGTACTCCTTCGGATCGAAAGGTCCCTTGTCGTAATCAGGGCTGAGGTAGCGCAGGTGATACCACGACGAGCACATGAAGGTATCCATGGTATCTGTTTCTCGTTCAGCTGGTTTGCCACATTTGGGGCAGGTGGTGAAACGCCAGGTGGGATGCAACTTGAGCGGGCTTTCTCCGGTTGGTTTCCACTCCACGTCGTCGGGTAAAGTCACTGGAAGCTGATCTTCTGGCACAGTCACTGGTCCGCATGCCGGGCAGTGAACAATGGGAATGGGCGCTCCCCAATAACGCTGGCGGGATATGAGCCAGTCGCGTAAACGGTAATTGGTTGCGGCTTTACCTGCACCAATCTTCTCAACAAACTTGATCGCCTTGCGAAAGGAGATATCGCCTGGTGTTCCGCTGAGGTCACCGGAGTTGATCATGGTCCCGCTGGCGGGAATTGCCATGGTCAAATTTTCGCTTCTCAATTCGGGCAGTCCCTGCGGTTGGATGACGATCCTGATCGGCAGATTGAACTTGCGCGCGAAATCAAAATCCCGCTCATCGTGGGCCGGAACCGCCATGATCGCCCCGGTTCCATAAGTAATCAACACGTAATCCGCGATCCAAACCGGGATCTTCTCGCCATTGACCGGATTGATGGCGTAACCACCAGTAAAAATGCCGGTCTTTTCCTTGTCCATCGATTCCCGTTGAATGTCAGACTGGCGGGACGCGTCCAGAATGTACTGGTCAACCTCAGCCCGCTGCTCGGTGGTGGTCAATTTTTCAACCAGCGGGTGTTCAGGTGCCAGCACCATGAATGTGGCCCCCCAGAGGGTATCCGGGCGGGTTGTGAAGACCTTCAGGTCATCGCCGGTCTCTGTTTTAAAGGTCACCAGCGCGCCTTCAGACCTGCCGATCCAGTTGGTTTGCAGCGTGCGCACACGTTCCGGCCAATCGAGACCCTCGTAATTAACCAGTTCATCCGCGTAACGGGTGGTACGGAAAAACCACTGGTCCAGGTTTTTTTTGATCACCGGTGTGCCGCAGCGCTCGCAGTGACGGTCGTCTCCCCACACCTGTTCGCGCGCCAGCGTGGTGTTGCAGGTCGGGCACCAATCCACCGGTGACATTTTCCGGTAGGCCAGATTGTTCTTGAACAACTGGACGAAGAACCACTGTGTCCATCGATAATACTTTTCATCTGAAGAGACCATTTCGCGGCGCCAGTCGAACATGGCACCCATGGAGCGGAACTGCTCTCGCATCTTCTGGATGTTGGCATAGGTCCACTTGCGTGGATGAATGTTGTGCTTGATGGCAGCATTCTCAGCCGGTAAACCAAAGGCGTCAAATCCCATCGGGAACATCACGTTATATCCATTCATCCGCTTGAACCTGGCACGCGCGTCGGAAGGCGAAATGGCATACCAGTGCCCGATGTGCAGATCACCGGATGGATACGGCAGCATGGTGAGAGCGTAGAATTTGGGACGGGTTTCGTCGATGTCTGAGTGGTATAGACCGTCCTCCTCCCATTTGCGCTGCCATTTGGGTTCTATCTCACCGGGAATGTAATCTGAAATTTGGCGGGCCATTTGATGCTCCAATCTCTTGGTTAATATAAAAATCCCTTCTCCCATACAGGGACGAAGGAATCCTCCGCGGTACCACCCTGCTTGCCTGCAGCCGACGCAGACCGCTCAAATGCGCTAACGGGCTAATCCGTTACCGGTTACTTTTTTTTCACCGGTAAAGCTATCCTCACGGAACTCAGGCGAGTTCGGTCTATGTGCTCCGTAACACATGCCGGGCTCACACCTCTCTCTCCCGGCTCGCTGTCGGATGACCTACTACTCCTGCTTTTGCTTTTGTGGACCCAGGGGGATTCGAACCCCCGGCCTTCTCAATGCCATTGAGACGCGCTCCCAACTGCGCTATGGGCCCAGATTACCCTTTTTGCCTGGCGGACCTGCCGAGCGAGTGGACCTGGGGGGATTCGAACCCCCGGCCTCTTCAGTGCGATTGAAGCGCGCTCCCAGCTGCGCTACAGGCCCGTTCACAAAGGTAGCCAGATTTTAACCGAGACATGGCAGGGTGTCAAGAAAGGAAATTAATGAACCTTCAGGCGCTTCTTTAAATTGAAACGCCTGGTCGTATCAATCAACAACGGCAATCGTTCTGATGATCTCCAGTGCCAGTTCAAGATCACCATCTCCACTCACCTGCAGGTAATCTTCTCCTGCGTTCAGAAAGGCGAAAACTACCTGGTTTCCATCAGCTGTTTCCACGGTAAAGCACTGCACTTTACGACCATCTGCAAGTGAGACGGCTTCTTCGCCCAGCACATTAAATCCGGATGCTTCCCACGCCTGTTTTCGTTGAGTGATGTACGCTTCGAGGTGATTCGACGGGTCCCATTGGTAGGTGGTTAAGATAATGCGTGTTCCCCCATCCGCGAGCTGTTCCAGCGTGCTGCCGGGTGAGAGCAGCGCTGCCTGCGCCCCGCGTTCACCGATCACTTCACGCGGTCCCACCGTCCAACCGGTTGGATAGGAAAATTGAACACCAGCGGATTCCTCGA
Organism: uncultured Anaerolinea sp.; assembly: GCA_964390015.1. Taxonomy (GTDB): domain Bacteria; phylum Chloroflexota; class Anaerolineae; order Anaerolineales; family Anaerolineaceae; genus UBA6107. Next base: position 23,359 of record CAYMGO010000015.1, read on the forward strand.
CGAAAACTTCTGCGTTGAAACTCAAGCCAGGCGCCTGAGTTGTGGTCACTTCTTCTACCGGTACCTGTTCAGTTGAAGTGACCACAGGTTCTTCAGTTAATTCTACCTGAGCATCTTCCCCAGGTTCAATTGTCGGTGAATTCAACGGTGCGTCCACACCTTCTCCTGAGGAACATGCGGTCATCCCCCACAAGCTCAGCAGCATAACAATAATTACCACTAATTTTCGCTTCATTTTTACCTCCAGAATTTATTTAGTCATATATTCTGACGTGCGACCAATGCACCGGGTTCCCTTTTTTCAGAGATTGAATCAATACTTTGCAACGGTATCTGCAGACAGATGTGCTTTTCTACAAGGCGGCTTCAGGCTATAATCCATTCATTCGGGAGATGATAAATGATTGAAACCAGGTTCACGACCTTACAGCAATTGATGGAAAAACATGGGCTGCACGCCATCGCCTTGAACCCGGGACCCACACTCACCTACCTCACCGGGCTGCAATTTCACCTGATGGAACGGCCAACAGTTCTGATCTACGCAACAGGCCAACAGCCGCTGCTGATTCTGCCCAAGCTGGAACTGGTGAAACTGACCGGGTCGCGCATTCCACTGAAACCGGTACCTTTCTCCGACGACCCCGCTTCCTGGCTGAATACCTTCAGTCAGGCATTGGAGCAGTTGCACCTGCAGAACATGGATGTTGGCGTAGAAGCAGTGAGGATGCGCTTTTTGGAACTGGAATACCTGCAGCAGGCTGTTCCCACTGCCAGGTTTGTATCCGCCAGCCAGGTAATTAGCGACCTGCGCCTCCACAAAGACGCAGAAGAGGTCACTGAGATGCGCCGCGCGGTGGCCATCGCGCAGCGCTCCCTGCTGGACGTCCTGCCAATGATCAAACCCGGTGTCACAGAAAAGACGCTCGCTGCGGAACTCACCATCCAATTGCTGCGCAATGGCTCAGACTCAGAGCTGCCGTTCCAGCCGATCGTAGCGGGAGGTCCCAACAGCGCTAATCCACACGCTGCGCCAACGGAACGCCAGCTGCAAAGCGGCGACCTTCTGGTCATCGATTGGGGAGCGCGCTCAAACGGATATTGTTCTGACCTTACCCGCACCTTTGCTATTGGTAATATTGACCCGGAGCTTAAGAAGATACACGAAATCGTAAAGCAGGCTAACGCCGCGGGTCGGGACGCCGGTAAACCTGGCACAACCGCTGGAGCAGTTGACAAGGCCGCTCGTACTGTGATCGAGAAGACCGGCTACGGTATGTTTTTTACTCACCGCACCGGCCATGGGCTGGGGTTGGAGGACCACGAATCCCCTTACATCTTCGGCGGTAATGCCCAACCTCTTGGCAAGGGAATGACGTATACGGTCGAACCCGGCATCTACTTGCCCGATCGGGGTGGCGTGCGTATTGAAGATGACATGCTGGTGACGCAGGACGGCAGCGAATCCCTCAGCGACCTGCCCCGTGACCTGATGCTCCTTTAAACGTTCTGAAAGGTGGAGAAGATGCCCGACCCGTTGACCATACCCACTGCAGAACCGTTTTTTATTCCGGGTAGCCGAACTGGCTGCCTGCTCATTCACGGTTTCACCGGCACACCTAAAGAGATGCGCATGCTGGGAGACTCGCTTGCCCTTGAGGGCTACACAGTTCTCGCCCCGCGCCTGTTCGGGCACGCCACAACGCCTGAAGATATAGGCCGGGCTCGCTGTAATGATTGGATCGCCTCGGTGGAAGACGGCATGAACCTGTTGAAAGGATGCACCGATAACCAGGTCGTCATGGG
>CAYMGO010000015.1:25264-36151 GCA_964390015.1 uncultured Anaerolinea sp.
GTACTACTAATGCAATCGAGGTCTGATAAGGGAATCCCGGCAGAGAGCCTGGATACGCTATACAACACGCTGCCCAATATTGACAAATCTACGTTCTGGGTTGAGAACAGCGGGCATGTCATCATCCGCGAGCCGGAACGGGAGAAGATTTTCACGGAAGTCAAATCCTTCTTGAAGCGGGTCGTAAAAGACGCATGAACCGCAATCTGCTGCTGGTGACAATCTCCCTCTTCGCCTGGGGGATGGGAGAAGGGCTCTTCATTTATTTTCAGCCACTGTATTTGCAGGAATTTGGCGCGGACCCGGTGATGATCGGTACCATCTTCGGTGCTATGGGCATCGCCATGGCAGCATTCCAGATCCCCGCTGGTTACCTCTCGGACCGTTTCGGCTCCAGGTCGCTCATGTGGGCTTCGTGGCTGCTAGGCACCACCGCGGCGTGGACCATGGCGCTGGCCAATACATTGCCGATGTTCGTTGTTGGCCTGATCCTATACGGTCTCACCAGCTTCGTGATCGCCCCCATGAACAGCTACATCACCAACGTACGCGGTAACTGGAGTATTGGACGCGCCCTCACCTTTTCTTCAGGTTTTTACAACCTGGGTGCAGTGCTTGGTCCCATCAGCGGCGGTTTGATCGCTGACCGACTGGGGTTGCACACGGTTTATGTCATCGCCGCAATTATATTTGTGGGCTCAACTATTATCGTTCTGCTTGCCCGCAAAGCCCCCGAAACACATCATGCTGACCAGGCTACCTCAATAAACATGGGTATCCTCAAAAATCCACGCTTTTTTGCCTTCCTGGCGGTAGCCCTGGTGAGCATATTCGCCATCTACCTGCCGCAACCTTTTACCCCCAGTTTTCTGCAAAACCAACACGAGTACTCGCGCTCGATGATCGGCTTGTTTGGCGCAATCGGCAGCCTGGGGAATGCTGTTGCCACGCTCGCACTGGGGAGCCTGCCCGCGGTAATTGGTTTTATCGTCGGGCAGTTATGGGTGCTGGTCTTTTCAGTTACTTTTCTGGTTGCTGACCTGCCATTCTGGTTCGGCTTCGGCTATTTCTTTGTCGGTGGTTATAGATTGTGCAGGTCAATGGTCCTCGCCATCTCACGGACGCTTGTGAATCCACGTCAGACCGGGCTGGCTTACGGTATGGTGGAAACGATGAACGCCATCGCGGTGATCGTCGCGCCGGTGCTGGCCGGGCTGCTTTACAGTAAAAACCCTCTCTCAATTTATATCGTTTCCGTCATTCTCATCGCCATAACCATCCTGTTGAACTTCATTATCCTGATCCTGCAAAAAAGAAACGGTGCACATGAGTCTGCAGCTTAAAATCCTGTGTTCTGGTCCAATGGGGAATAATGTGGTCATCCTATTTGATGAAGCGACCCGATGCTCCATCATCATCGACCCCTCTTTTGATCCCGAAGACGTCCTCACATTTGTTAATGAAAACTCTCTCACCGTGGAAATGATCCTTTTCACCCATGGACATTTCGATCACTTCGCCGGGCTCTCCTTCCTGCTTGCCAACCTGGTGCCGATTCCGAAGGTAGGCTTGCACGAAGATGATCTGGCACTGTGGCGGATGGGTGGCGGTTCAGTCCAATTTAGAATACCCATCGAACTCCCCGCTGACCCAAATGTTTACCTGGCAGGTGACCAGACCATCGAATTAGGCAATGATTTGATAACAGTCAGTCATACTCCCGGACATTCACCTGGTTCCGTTACGTTTTACATTGAAAGCCTCAATACAGCTGTGGTGGGTGACCTGATCTTCTTCCAGGGAATCGGACGCACTGACCTGGATGGGGGCAGTTTTGAAGAGCTAAAAAACAGTATTGAAACCCACGTCTTCTCCCTGCCAGCCGAGACCACGCTGATACCGGGGCATGGCCCATTAACATCGGTGGAATCGGAAATGCGACTCAACCCTTACGTTGGTTTGACATCGCACTTTCTGTAGCCAGTTGTGCAGGAATAATGGGTATACTGTATTTATTATGGGTAGAACGCGTAAGCGAATCTCAATTGCACTGGTCTTGATGGGATTTGTCGCCCTCACAGGCTGTGCGCAGCAGGCAGTAACACCCGCGAGCGCGATGCAGGCGACGATGACCCCTTTCCAGCCGCAACCCCCTACCGCCACCCGCACCGCCACACCAACCTCAACGCCCACTCTCACACCCACACATACGCCTTCCCCGGTTCCCACTAAGACGGCGACAGCGACTGATCCTCCCCCCGATACACCTGAACCGGTTGTGGTTGAACCTATCCAGGTCGACCCTGAGGAAGTCGCGTCCGGTTCAGTGACTGTCCCAATCCTGCTGTATCACCACGTTTCAGACACCATCCAGAGCCAGTACTCAGTGACCACGGCGGCGCTTGAAGAACAGATGAAATGGCTGCATGATAACGGCTATGAAACGATCACCATCTCAGACCTGGCGCGTCTGATCAGGGATGGCGGTTCGGCACCCGGCCGGCCTGTCGTCATCACTTTCGATGACGGTTACCTTGATCTCTACCAGAATGCGTATCCAATTTTGCAGGAGTATGGATTTGCCGGCACCGCATTTATTATCGGTGAAACCGTGGATACTCGCGGCAATCTAAGTTCAGATCAGTTGCGGGAGTTGATCAGCCAGGGCTGGGAAATCGGGTCTCACAGCATGCACCATACCGATTTGACCCTGGGGATAGGTTGGCATGAGGAAATCACAGCGTCGAAATCCTACTTCGAGGACAAACTTGGGGTTGAGATCCGAACCTTCGCTTATCCATACGGGCTGGCTGATTCCGCCGTGATGGATTACACCTACAGCGCGGGCTACACGTCAGCCGTGGGACTTGGCTCCATGGTGACGCACGATAGTTCAACACTTTATTTCCTGAGTCGCAAGGAAGTGAAAAGCTGGTACTCCCTCGACTTTTTCGAAGACTTCCTTCCCTGGTCCGGATAAAAAAAAGGCTCCCCGATATCGGAGAGCCTTTAACATGTTCAGGTAATCACTTGGCAAATTCAACCGCGCGTGTTTCGCGGATAACGGTTACCTTGATCTGCCCGGGGTACTGCATGGTCTCTTCCACCTTCTTGGCGATATCACGCGCCAGACGTGTTGAAGCCAAATCATCGATCTCTTCTGGCTGAACAATGATGCGCACTTCACGCCCGGCCTGAATGGCGTAACTCTGTTGTACGCCCTTGAACGAGTTGGCGATCTCCTCCAGCGCGCGCAGGCGTTTGATGTACTGTTCCAGGTCCTCTCGTCGGGCACCAGGCCGCGCACCGGATATGGCGTCAGCCGCCTCCACGATCACCGCTTCTATCGATTCCTGCTCAACCTCGTGATGGTGCGAGGCCATCGCGTTGACGATCTTTGAATTCACACCGTAGCGGCGGGCGAAATCCGCACCCAACTGGGCGTGCGTACCCTCAGTGTTGTGGTCCATCGATTTACCCAGGTCGTGCAGCAAGCCGCCAGCACGGGCAACTTCAACATCCGCGCCTAATTCCGCGGCCAGCACAGCTGACAACCTGGCCACCTCGACAGCGTGCGCCAGTTGGTTCTGCCCATAAGAGGTGCGGAACTTGAGCCGTCCGAGCATTTTCAGAACTTCTGGATGGATGCCTGCCACACCGGCGTCAAAGGCGGCTTCTTCACCAGCCTCAACAATGGCTTTTTCGACTTCCTTTTCCTCTTCAGCCAATATCTTTTCGATGTGCGCGGGATGGATGCGACCATCTATGATCAGTCGGTCCAGTGAGCGCCTGGCGATCTCTCGCCTGACGGGATCAAAACACGAAATGGTTACTGCCTCAGGGGTGTCATCGACAATAACATCCACACCGGCAGCCTGCTCAAAAGCGCGAATATTGCGCCCGTTTCGGCCTACGATGCGACCTTTCATTTCCTCATTAGGCAGGGTTACTAGCGAGGTGGAAACACTGACCACATGTTCCGAAGCCACCCTCTGGATGGCATCCGTGATGATCTCGCGGGCGCGCTTGTCTCCTTCAGTGCGGGCTTCAGTTTCAATGGAACGGATAATGCGTGCCATGTCATTGCGCGCTTCTTTTTCGGCTTCAGAGAGAAGCACCTGCTTGGCATCTTCCATCGTCATTTGGCCAATGCGCTGCAGCTCTTCCATCTGGTCAGTATAAAGCTTTTCTATGTCGTTGGCTCTTTTATCCAGCGCGCTCTGGCGTTTATTGATATTCTGTTCCCGCAGTTCAAGCCGTTCCAGGCGGTGATCCAGTTCAGCGCGGCGTTTTTGCTGGCGATCATCTTCTCGTAAAATGTCCTGCCTGCGGCGGGCAGATTCCTGCTCCGCATCCTGCATCACCTTAAGCGCCTTGTCTCTGGCTTCCAATTCAAGCGTTTTCGCTTTTTCAACAGCCGCAAGCATCGTCGCATCTGCTTTTTCAGCCTGCTCTTTCTTATACCTGGCCTGGTAAGCCCGTACCATCAAATAGGTCAGCAGCGCTGCAAGCAGCAAAGCCCCCACTACGATCAATATCATAAAACCTGCTTCAATTTTTCCCATTTTCACACTTCCTCGTTAGATGTAATATTTTCAATGGAATCCTGCTGCTGCCAAAATTCAGCTACCACCGGGAAGATAACATCATAAGAAAAGCCTCGCCTCGCCAGGTGACCACTCAAACGCTTGCGGAATGTGTCACGATCACTACCGGCCAACCTTCTCGAATATGATGCAGCAGCGCGCCGGGCGAGTTCCACGTCACCGGCAGAAACTGTAAGTGCTTTTTCGATGTGTTCTTCAGTAATCCCTTTTTGTTTCAACTCATAACCCATCAGACGCCGGCTGCGCGGGTGAGATTCATTTCGGTTCTCGACCCACGCGCGGGCAAAGGCTTCATCCTGGATCAGGTTAGCATGTTTCAACTTCTCAACCACCTGGTCAATCTGATCAGCGGTGAAATCTTTTTCAGCCAGCTTACGCCGCATCTCCTGCTCACTCCTTGACCGGTAACCAAGCAGCAGCAGCGCGCGCTGGTAGGCAACTTCCATGGCATCGTCCTGAAGCAATGATGCGATGCGCTCTTCCGAAAGTACGTCTCCGATCTTAAGCCAGGCAGCAGTTATCCGCGAAAGGCCAAATGCGAACTCCCCGTCCAGGTCAATATTAACCCGTTCGGAATTTCGTTTTTGAACTTTGATCGCGGTAATCACCTTATCCATCAGTCTCACTTAAAGCAAACAGCCAAAAACCAAAATGGTCTTCTGGCTGTTCGAAGTAATCTGGTTTTCTGTGACCTGTTTGGTCACAGCCTTAAAATACTTTACACTTCTGGATGTTTCAAGTTCTTAGATTTCCCTGACACCCCGGAACAGGTCTGATTTTCCTTATTGATAAGGGTTAAATCCAGTTCGCGCGGTGCAATATGACTTATTGCTGAGTACGTGAAATCTAAAATCACAATGCTCTCGTTTTTGTTAAGATTTGTACATCCAAACTCCATCCGGAGTGTAAAAATATTTCTCGAGCCAGTATTATTTTCGAAAAGCCAGTTTGCTACACGCAAAAAGCGCGCCAATCAACGTATCCAACGCTGATAATTATACATTATTCTGCAGAAATCTCAATATCATTACTGATACATCCGCAATTCTCATATATTCAATGAGCCTGACGGATTAATGCTAAAATTGGTGAATGGAAAACCGCAATCACAGCCAATCACCCCTGCGCCCCCAGGAGCAACTTCATCGCAAGCAGTTCACCTGGCAGATCCTGCTGCCCATCCTTTTAGCCATTTTAGCAGTGTTGGTTTTAGGAATACTGGCGATCGTTACCGCTGGTGCTGCAAACAGCGATAACACACGTTGGGCAATGATCGCAACCATTTTCCTGTTAATTCCCTGGCTGCTCTTCAGCCTGGTGCCTCTCGTCCTTTTGATCCTGGGCATTTGGCTTCTACGGAAATCTCACAAGTCAGTGACGCCTTACCTGGTGGCAACCGCTGTTTACAGCGGACGCCTGCGAACCCGGGTCGAGGGTATAACGCAAGGAGCCGCCTCTCCGTTGATCCGTGCCAGGGCTGTGAACACCGGGTTATTGCATCTATTGAAAATGGCTTTCCATCTCGATATCTCACCAAAGGAGTAATCATGTCCCGTAATCCGAACTGGAAATCATTGACATTCCTCATCGGCGGTTCTGTAGGTCTGCTAACCGGCCTGGCAGCAGCGTATTTGATTGTAAAAAAACAGGAGGAGGGTGGTGAAGCCCTTCGGCTCACATCAGGGGATGGTGCAAAGATCGGCATGGGCATCGTCACGCTCCTCAGGATGATCTCGGACACTGGAAAAAGGTAATAATCCACGGCTGAATCCAGCAATTTTTCCAGGGTTCAGCCCAGGTCCAGGCTTTCTCATGACCTTGAGGCATGATGCAAAATTCATCGTCGCCGGCCAGATAAACAGGGAATTCATCATTGATGTTAACGGGAGAACCGCCTCGAACCTGCAGGGCGGTTCGCTGCTTTACGCTGCCGCCAGCATCCGCCACTGGGGAGACAGGGTTGGTTTACTGGGCGTGGTGGATCAGAATTACCCGAAAGAATGGCTGGCTGTGTTGAGGAAAAATGGCCTTGACACCCGGGGGATCAAAAACACTGATGAGGAGATTGAATTACGTTCTTTTTACGCTTACCCTGACGTGCACACCTGTATTTGCGATAACCCGGTAGCCGTTTACGCGGCACACAACCTGGTGTACCCGAAAGAATTGCTCGGTTACGTGTACGACCCGGAAGAAACGATGTGTCACAAATTCCCTCTCTATTCCCGCATCTTGCTAGAGAAGGTCCCGGATGATTATCTCGAAGCTACGGCGGCGCACATTTGCCCGCTTGATGCCACCTGTCAGATTAAATTAGTGGCAGTGCTTGAAAAAGGGTCTGTACGCAACCTGACGATTCAACCACACAAATCGACAATGATCCCTGAAAGGCTCGCAGATGTGGCGGTGCTCGCCAAAGATACCTCTGCCATTTTCGTCAACGAAATGGATTTGCGCAACCTCTTCAGAGGCCGGGCTCAAGACCTGTGGGAAATGGCATCCGTCCTGTGCAGTTATGGCTGCCGCTCTGTGGTCATCAGGATCCACCAGGGCGGTTATTTGTTGCTCGACGCCTACTCCGCTCTGAAATACATGATTCCGGATTACCCGGTAAGGGTAAGCGACCCCACTGGCGAAAATGACGTATTCTGCGGCGCTTACCTCGCCACATATCAAAGCACATATGACCCATTTACAGCTGCCATCACGGGCAGTGCAGCAGCTTCGATAAAAAGAGAAGGCAGCGGTCCATTCTCAATCGACGTCTCTTTACCCGGCCTGGATAAAGCACGGATGGAGAACATCAGAAACCGTGTCGTAAAAATGTAACAAAATTGTCATTTATTTATAAGATCAAATAATTTACTGGAGGTCTAATGGAAGCACTCATAGAGTTTGAGATCCTCTTCACAACTTTTTGGCAGAACCTGGGTGGATGGTTGGAATACCCCATGCAGGCGTTCACTTTTTTGGGAAGCGAGTTATTTTTCCTGCTGGTAATGCCGGCACTTTACTGGAGCATAGATCCCGTGATTGGATTTCGCGCCGGGATGATGCTGATCCTCAGCGGAGGACTGAATTCCATCCTCAAGATGTTCTTTCACACCCCGCGTCCTTTCTGGATTGACAGCGATGTGCGCGCTTACGCTTCTGAAACCTCCTTCGGGATGCCTTCAGGGCACTCGCAAAACTCAGCTGCCATTTGGGGTATCATCGCCGCCACCGTTCGTACCAGGTGGGCCTACATTATCGCAATCCTGCTGGTGTTCTTCATTGGGCTATCGCGTATCTTCCTGGGTGTTCACTTCCTGCATGACGTGCTGACCGGTTGGCTCGTCGGCATCCTGATCATCCTGCTCTATCTCAAACTGGAAACGCCGGTCGCTCACTGGTTGCAGCGCAAAACTATCGGGGTTCAGATCCTGCTTTCATTCCTATTCGCTATCGCATTCATTGTATTGGGCTTCATTGCGCGCTTATCGGCCAGCAACTGGACTCTCCCCCCGGAATGGACTACATTGGCGCTGGCTGCCGGGGCTGAGCAGCCTGACCCGTTCAATTTGGAGGGGGTAATCACCATTGCCGGAGTGGCTTTTGGCTTTACTTCAGGTTTTGCCTGGTGGCGGCACAAATACGGTGTGTACAAGATCAAATGCTCATCACTAAAAAGGCTGGCGCGTTACGCGTTTGGTCTGTTGGGTATCGTCGCGCTATATTTTGGGCTCAAAATCGTTTTTCCCGAGGAACCCATACTGGCCGGAGCCCTATTCCGCTTCATCAGGTACACGCTCATTGGCTTGTGGGTGACAGTATTCGCGCCGCTGTTTTTCCGGATGTTCCATCTTGACAGGTAGCTACCGTCGTTAAACAGACTATAATTAGCAAAGAAGTACAATTGGAAAAAATGGAGGAATAATGAGATCAATCGAAAAATTTCTGACCGGTTTCATGCTTGGCGGTATCATGGGCGCCCTGCTGGTGTTATTGTCAACCCCTGAATCAGGCGATAAAATGCGCGCTCGCCTCAAAGACAACTTCTACCATGTGCGCGATGAGGTACAGAACGCCGCCCGGGCGCGCAGCGAAGAATTAAAACAGGAATTGGCCAAACTGCAGCAGAAAAGCTGACGTTTGCACCCCAAATGGATCGCAGGACCAGCCTATCAGCTGGTCCTGTTGTTTAATTTAAGATGATCTGGTACGAGGCTTCCTGCCGGGTGAACCTGGTTGAGCCGCTGACAACAATGATGTATTGTTCACCAGAACGCTGCGGTTCCAAGGTAAGAACTAGTTCATCCCCTGCACCAAGCACATACTTCTGTACAGGGGCACTTCCGGATGTGTCAATGATCGATACGAGGAAGGTCTGGGGTATGCTGTTATTGATGCGCACAAACCCCTCAGTCAGCCAGCCACCGTCATCCTCTTCGAAATCAGCCAAGTATCCCGCTGCCTCGATGCGGATGTCATCAATGAGAAAACCTTCTGCGGTAACCGCCTCATCCGTTACATACTCAAAACTCAGGGTCACTTTCTTGCCGGCGTACGCTGAAAGGTCAACTTCCTGCGTGGTCCAGCCGCCGGAACTGCCATTGTATCCACAGCCAAAATTGTTCCCGGTCAGGTTCATGCTGGTGCAGGATGGCGTGGCAACGATCTGCCAGTTTTCACCCTCCTCTGATGCGAGGAGGTAGAGGTAATCGTAATCCACTTCCAGGTCGTACCAGGTTGAGTAATTGAGCGTTACGGGGGCGCTGATGGTAGTGAAGTCGAACTCCCTTGAAAGCCTGGTGACTGAAGAATCCGAGCGGTTGGACCACATGAAACGATTGTCTCCACTTGAAATCGGCAGCACTGGGACGGTGGGAGAACCTGAGAATCGCAACTCAACCTCTTCCCCGGGGCAATCCAGCTCAACATAATCTGTTCCATACTGCTTGACCATTCGGTCAAGCTGCACGCCTTCGCAGGAAGTGAGTGTTTCAGTGATGCTGGCCTCAGGGGCTGAGGGATACACATTGTAAACATATCGACCATCATCGAAATCGGCATCGTTCATCACATTCGCGATCGTCCAATCCATAAAAAAACCGTCCGCGGTGATGATCTTCCCGGTAGCTGGATCGGTAAGCCCATTTTGTTGAAGGACATGGTCAATGCTGCCAAAACCATCCCGTTGATCGGCAACAATCTCCTTGGTGATCTCCTCACCGAAACGATCAAGCAGGTAGGTGACGTAGAGAAAGCTGGCACCATAGTGCACATCGTTCGCGTTGGAATCAGTCGACCAGTCATTCAACTGCACGTCAGTATTGTAGGAAAACACGTAATCAAAACCGCCGGCGCTGTAGCCATTTAATAAGGTCGCCAATTCTGAGAAGCCTTCATTCACCCATAATTCCTCGTTGGGATCGTGATAACCATGGATGAGGTGCTGGAATTCATGCGCCATCACGCTCAATGTGTAGGGGTCTGAGAGCGTCAGGACGTCGGAGTTGAGATAGAACATTTCGTGAGCGTTTGAGTTCTCATGCGCAAGCGGTAGTACGCCATCAGACGAGGCGTTGTATCCAGCAAGGTAACTGCCCATATTGCCCGCGTAAAGGATATAAAGATGTGGGTCATTATCCACACCGGGTATCCATTCAGCACCGAAGAATTCCTGGTTGGTCGGGTAGATCTCTGTTTCGAAAACATCCAGCATGGCCAGCATTTCATCATGGTCGATGTACACGCCTTCCTCAACCCAGAAATACAGCCTGTCAGAAGCATAGCGCAGCACCGCGGTAATGCGGCTGGATTCATTGGTATCCGTGTTGATCTTGCTGAAATCAAGCCGATCGCCTATTTCGTATGCAACCGGTTGCGTCGTCACCTGCAGCGGGATGCCCTTCTTCCCTTCATAACGCTCCGCCAGGTAGATCAAGTCAGCGCTGGGGATGATGGCATTTTGCAGGATGGATAATGTGTCGTTTTTCTCACCAACTTCTTCTGTTGAAACCTGTGTACCCGTGGGCAAAGGTATTGCCGTGGGTGTGGGTTTGGTGTAAGTTGGAGAAACGACCGGAATTTGAGGTGTTTCAGGTGACGGTGACCAAAAACCGGAAATACCCGAGAGGACGAGCGCAAGCCCGCCGCAAATCACCAGCAGGCAGCAGGCTGAGATCAATATGATTAGAAATACCAGTAATACCGACTTTTCAGATTTATCCATTTTCTCCACCGATTACCGGAGTATACCATCGCCAACCGGCGGTGACCAACCCCATACTGAACCACA
>CAYMGO010000016.1:0-31736 GCA_964390015.1 uncultured Anaerolinea sp.
GCAGCAAGCAATCCGATCATGAACAACACCGCGCAGACCGGAATGGCTATGATCAACGCAATGAGCACTCCCTTGCTCACCGGTTTCTTTTTCCAGCGCAAGACCAGTGTGATAGTGGTCGCAACCGCTACTGACACGATCACCAATATGGCTGTTCTGCGGGACGTATCTGTTTGGAACTCGCCAAATGAAGGCAAGACCAGCCAGGAGACCGGGTAAGAGAGCAGGTTAGCAAAAAGTATTGCAGGCAGCCAGGTTTTTAAGGTTAATGAGAATTTTTTTGATAACAGAAGGAACAAACCCAGCGCAACCAGTACTTCAACCACGATGGTGAAGCCATAAGTGGTAAAAAAATTACTGTATGCCTTTTCTGGGTCAACAAAGTCCTCATCCAGGTTGACCAATGGCACGGGTTGCGCGAGGTCTATCTTCCAGGCAACCGTGCAATACTGACAATCCGGATTTTCCACCGCTTTTGAAACACGCGCCTCATTGCCAATATCCGTGACGACCTTCAACATGGGAGAGAACATACCGATGTCGTTCATCCCTGATTCAAACAGGCAGCGATTGCCGGCGCATTTTAGCGACCAGTTATCATCGACAGACGGGCTAATTGTGTAACAGCCGGCTGAGTCACAATTGCCAAATTCAACGAGATATTCCGGGATTTTACACTCGGTATCAGCGCACCCGGCCATCTGTACCGCTTTCACCTCAGGTGCGGTTTGATTGGCATCATAGAATCTGAGGTAGATTTGGAATGGCGGGGGCATAGAATTCGCCAGCACGATTGCTGTCGGCAGCAACAACAATAATATGCAGAGCAATAAAATTGTGATTCTTTTATTTTTCATTCTTCCTCCTTCTTACCAATAAAAACCTGTCTTCTCCCTGGGTGTGGAACCTTTATTATTACCCATGCATTTAATGAAAGGAGTCTCGGGTGAGACTCCTTCATGTTCAACTTCGCAATTTGGCACTGAGTTCCTGCTCAAGGCGTTTGAGGATGCGGTTGCGCACCTGTGCGGCTTCGCTGTCGGTCAGTGTGCGGTCGGGCGCCTGGTAGGTGAGGTGGTATGCCAGGCTCTTCCTGCCGCTGCCGATCTGCGCGCTGCGGAACACGTCAAAGAGCTGCACGTCAGCCAGGAGTTTCCCTCCAGCCTGCCTGATCAACACCTCCGCGTTTACCGCCGGGATGGTCTCGTCAAGCACGATAGCCAGGTCCTCCACCACCGCGGGGAAGTTCGGTACATCATCTGTGTGCCTCTGGTCGGGCATGAGTTCAAGCAGCAGGTCCATATCCAGGTCCGCCGCCACTACAGGGTATTTGAAGGTGTCAGCCCAATCGTAGCGTTCGCGCACCGCGGGGTGGATCTCGCCGCAGACGCCGATCTGCTTTTCGCCGGCCTGGATCACGGCGCACTTGCCGGGGTGATAACCCGGGTGTTCACCCTGGCTGAACTTCACCTCGCCGATGTGTAGTCCCTTCAGCAGATCTTCAAGGATCCCCTTGAGGTCGTAGAAATCCATCTCAGCATTATCAGCTCTCTGCCAGCCCTGCGGGTTGCGCTGCCCCGCCAACAGGATGCACAGCCTGGTCAGTTCATCGGGTAAACCGGAAGGGTCTTCAGAATGCAGGAAGATCGGGCCGATCTCAAAGAAAGCCAGGCTCGCACGCTGGCGCGAGTTGCGCTCGGCGGTATCAAGCAGGCTGGCCAGCACGCTGTGGCGCAGGAAAGACTTTTCGTACGCCAGCGGGTTGCTGATGCGCAGATACGGTTTATCGTCAGCAACTGAACCCTTTGGCAGTCGGCGGCTTTCTCTTTCCGAGGTGGTCCAGCGGTAACTGATCACTTCCTGTAAACCCAGCGCTGCCAGCAGATCACGTGTGTGCTCGGTCTTCTTGAGGCGCGGATTTCCCTGCTGCAGCGGCAGGCGGTCAGCGATGCGGGTTTCGGGGATGTTGTCATAGCCGTGAACGCGGGCGACCTCCTCGATGAGGTCGGCTTTACCGGTGACACCGCTGCCGATATCCAGGCGGTGATCCGGGCAGGTGGCGCGTACAACATCGCCGTTGATTTCAACAGAAAATTCCAAACGGGCCAGTAGCTCGGCGATGCGCTCAGCGCTTAAGTCCAACCCCAGCCAGCGCTTCACGTCGCGCGGGGTGATCTCCACCTCGGGTGTGGCAGGCGGAAGCGGGTAGGCGTCCACCAGCAGAGGATCGGTTTTACCATCAGCCCAGCGCGTCATCAGCTCCAGGCCGCGTCGCACACCCATCTCTGCCATTGAAGGGTGAACCCCGCGCGTGAAGCGATACGACGCCTCTGAGGGCAGGTTTTGCGCTTTTGCGGTACGGCGGATATTGATCATGTTCCACGAGGCGCCTTCCAGCAGAATGTTGCGCGTGTTGTCGGTCACTTCAGATTCCAGACCGCCCATTACTCCGGCGATCGAGAGAATGCCGGCTTCGTCACACACCAGGATGGTGCCCTCGTCAAGCGTCCTCTCTACGCCGTCGAGGGTGGTGATTTTTTCACCCTTGCGTGCGGCGCGGGTGATGATCTTCACCTGCTTGCCGGCGGCGCGTTTTTTCAACACATCATAGTCGAATGCGTGCAGCGGTTCTCCCAACTCCAGCATGGCGTAATTGGTGGCGTCAACAATATTACTGATTGGGCGCATGCCAGCCAGCTTGAGGCGCTGCTGCATCCACAGCGGGCTGGGCTGTAGCTTCACGTCGCGGATCAATCCCAGCACGAAGCGCGGATTGAGGGATGGATCACTGATCTCTAATGCCGCGAAATCAGCCGCGCCGAACTCGGGCGGTGGAGCAAAGTGTGGGCGCTTCAGTGGTTTACCGGTGATGGCGGCGATCTCGCGCGCCAGCCCCAGCATGCTGGCGCAGCGGGCGAAGCTGGGCAGCAGGTTGATATCCAGCACGGCGTCTCCCAGCAACTCCACCAGTGGTGTTCCGGCTTTCACCCCGGGGTCGAGGAACATGATGCCCTCGTGTTCGTCAGAGATTCCCAGTTCCTTCTCCGAGCAGATCATCGAGTAAGATTCCACCCCGCGAATCTTCGTGCGCTTGAGCGTGGTGAGAACAAACCCCTCCTGGTGCCCATCGTAGAGCTGCGCGCCCTCCCTGGCATAAGCCACCTTGAGCGGCTGCGGCAACAGCCCCTTCCCCTTGAACTCGAACAGGTTTGGCGCACCGGTGAGCACAATATGTTCCTGCTGGCCATCGTCCAGTCGGCACAGCACCAGGCGGTCAGCGTTGGGGTGCGGCATAACCTCTGTGACAGCCGCTGCCACGATCTTCTCGCGGTCCCAGGGCAAGCCGGTCACTTTGGCGGTGGTGCTGCCGGTTGGCGGCAACGGCAGACCGATGACGTGGATGCCCTCCACTTCCATGCCGGCCATGGTCACCAGGTGTGCCAGTTCTGCCACGGGTAGATCAATTTCAACAAAATCATTCAGCCAGGATAAGGGTGCTTTCATGTATTTTCTCCGTAAGTACGCGAGTCGAGAATTGAGAATCGTTATTGACTCTGACAGTTCTCAAATCTCTATCCTCGATTCTCGATGTTAGAACTGCTCCAAGAAGCGCAGGTCGTTATCCCAGAAGTAGCGGATGTCATTGATGCCATAGCGTAACATGGCGATACGCTGCACACCGAAGCCGAAGGCGAAGCCGGTGAAGCGGGTCGGGTCGTAACCGCCGTTGGCCAGCACCACCGGGTGTACCATGCCGCTGCCGCCGATCTCCAGCCAGCCGCCACCGCACACACCACAGCCCGCGCCGTGGCACTGAAAACACTGGATATCGAACTCAGCCGAAGGCTCGGTGAAAGGGAAGTAGGAGGCGCGGAAGCGTGTGCGCGCGGAGGGACCGAAGAGGCGGCGTGCCATATCGGTGAGTGTTCCCTTCAAGTCGCTAAAGGTGATGCCTTCTCCCACCGCGAGCCCTTCCAGCTGGTCAAACTGCGTCTCGTGGCGCACATCCACCTGCTCGTAGCGGAAAACCATTCCCGGCACAATGACACGCACTGGCGGGGGATCAGCCGGGTTAAGGGCTGAGGTCTCGCGCATGGCGCGTATCTGCCCGGGGGAAGTGTGCGTGCGCAGCACCAGCGGGTTATCACCGCGGTTCGCTGCATCTAAAAAGTAGGTATCCTGCATATCGCGCGCCGGGTGCCCGACCGGAAAATTGAGCAGCTGGAAGTTGTATTCATCGGTTTCCACCTCCCGTGATTGAAACACCTGGAAGCCCATTTCGCCAAAAATCTGCAACAGTTCGCGCAGGATCTGCGTATCCGGGTGCAGGCGACCGCGGAAGCGCGGCCTGCCCGGCAGGGTCACATCCAGTGCCTGGGTGCTGAGGGTTTGGGTCAGCGCGGCTTCCTTGAGCGCCTGGGCGCGTTCATTGTACGCACTTTCCAGCGCTACCTTCACGCGGTTTGCGCCCTGTCCCACCAGAGGGCGTTCCTCTGCTGGCAGCGTTCCCAGGCTGGAAAACGCCTTCACTACGGCGGCATTCTTACCAAGGTAGGTATTGCGCCACGCAAGCAGGTCTTCATCGTTTATCACGGTTTCCAGTTCGCGCACGGCGGATGTGCTGATCGTATCCAGTTCTTCCAGTATTTTTGGTCCGGTCATGGTTCACTCCTGCAACTTAAAAAGTAACCCGTCCTTGAGGGACGGGAGAAAAAGCCCGCGGTACCACCCACATTGGTCACGTCTGTGACCCGCTTGTTCCGACAAATGCTTCCATCGGCTGCCCTGGTAACACCTGGCTCGGTGGCCCGGACTATAACCCCAACGCACTTGCTGCGACGAGGGTTACCCCGGTGAATCCGGGGCACCGATCGAGATCGGCTTCACCCGGGCGGCTCGGGAGGGAACTTCAGCCGGTTCCTGCCGGGCGGGAATTTCAGTCGCTGTTCCCGCGTCCCTGTCGGGTTTCCCCGGTCTACTTTCCTCCGTCACTGCCTGTTGACCGGAATTATAGCGGAGAGGGATTAAAACAGCAAGGTGATTTATCCTGTCAATGGCTCAAGGATCTTCTTCGCGATCCTGTTTGCTGAAGACACAACATTGCTCATGCCGCCGCCGCTTTCACTTTGCGCGCCGATGAACCACAAGCCTTCAATTGGAGTTTTGTGTGGTACTTTCCAGGCGTTCATGATCGGGGCTGCCCCGCCGAAGGCGTGGTGCTGCAGATGTGTGATGCGCCGTAGATCGTCAGGGGTAACGACCACGGCGGTCTTGATGTGTCGACGCAGGTTTGGCAGGTGCTTTTCAGCGTGATTCAGCAATTTTTCGGCCAGTTGTTCTTTATCCCGCTCCCAATCCCCGTCCTTCAGGCGCTCGGGGCAGATGGTGTAGATGGTCATGGCGGATCTACCAGGGGGCGCCATGCCCGGCGAGCGCCGGGTGGGCAGGTGCACCACGAAACCGGCCTCTCCTTCGTGATAAATTCCCTCACGCGCCAGTTTCACCTGTCCTTCGATATCGTACGAGCCATAGAAGTATGTGCTTGAGCTTCTTAATATTTCCGGGTAATCATGGTCAGTTCCCAGGTGAAGCATGAATACCGAGTCCATCAGGGGTACATGCTGCACATTTTCCGCGAAGTCATCGGGGAGGGAGCCGGGTTCAAGCAGACCGAGAAGTGTTTCTTTCGCACCCCCTGAGGCGATCACTATATCGAACGAATGGGGTTTGTCGTACTCATCAACGATGCCGGTGACTCGACCATCCTCCACATTGATCCTCTTTACTGCGCGATTAAGGTGTAACTTACCCTCGCTATTACTGATCGCTGCTACCAGGGCATCTGTTACCGCCTTGGTTCCTCCGCTGATTGCATATAATCCAAGCATTTCGGCGTTTTTTGCCAGTTGAGCGGGGATGCGTTCGTCGTATACCTTTTCAGCGTTCATCGCAAAAACCCCCAATCCTAAGAATTGACTGGGCGGGGTGAAGAAATCTGCCAGGATGGATACGAAAACCGCTTTCAGCTTGTCTGACTTGAAGTAATGATCCAGTAGCTGCTCGGCATTCCAGTCTTTCTTGGATATGAGGGGAAGCAACGCGGCGTAGAAGGATAGCTTGGTCCAGATGTTGCCGCCTTCCAGGTGCCTGCCAAGTGTTGTCAACCGTGTGAAGCGAAGGTAGTCCTTCCAGTAAAGATCCAGTCCCTCCGCATCCCCGGGAAAGAGTGACTTGAGGGCGTCAATACGCCATTTTGGTCCAGCGTAATGTGCGGGCGGGCGCAGTTCAAAATCAGGGAAGATGTAGTCGCGATGGTCAGGGATGACCGTCAGTAGCTGCAGGATGCCCAGTTCCTCCAGTACGGATCCCATTGGTTCATTCTTTCCCAATCCCTCGAAGTTCAATTGCCCGTAATCCCAACGGTAGCCATCCAGTTCCAGTCCGCGTGTCACGCCTCCGGCGACCGCAGCCTGTTCAAAAATCTCCACATCCTTGCCAGCGCGTAAAAGTGTTAACGCGGCGGTTAAACCTGCCAAGCCTGAACCGATGACGGCGATTTTCATGACCCCTCCTCTGCCTGTTGGCGCTTTCTGATCGTTTCGAGCACCTCGTCGTAACGTTGTTTGGTCAATGGGTAAAATGCCAGAACGATGTTGCCGATCAGGATGATGATTGCCGGCAATACGCCAATGAGCAGGCGAATACCCAGAATGGAGCGTGCGCTTTGGGCAACATCAGGCACGTAGCCGGAAAGGTCAAGCCCCTGGCCTACCAGGAAGCCCGCCAGGGCGCCGCCCAAAGCGATGACGAAGGTCCAGATGCTGTAGTAAATACCCTCGCGGCGCACGCCGCTGCGGGCAAAACCATACTCGATGGTATCCGGTGCCATCGCCCATGGCGCAACGTAGTGTGAAGCAAAGCCGATACCGGCCAATCCCATCAGGATCAGCGCGGGATTCGCTCCCATCTTATCTGCAAAGAATGCGAATGCGGTCACGGAGAGCAGCGTCAGCGACATGCCAATGATGTACGCCAGTTTTTTGCCCAGTTTCCGTGAAAGCGTGACCCACAGGGGTAGCGTAAGGATCGTGAAGACAAGCAAGAAGATCATCGCCAGGGTCACTTTTGATTCATCCATAAAAACATATTTGTAGTAATAAATGAGCATGGATTGCATGATGGCCACCGCTGTTGAGTTCAGGAACCAGGTGGTCAACAGGATCAGGAAGGGCTTGTTCGTGAACGCGTCTTTGAGAGCGGTGAAAACGCTATCTCCTTTTTTGGTTTCTACCCTTTCCGGCTCTCGCACACTGATGAATGTAACAAGTAAGGAGAGCGCAGCCAGAAAACCGAAGATGGCGGACATGCCGATGAACCCCGCGGTGCGCCCGGCGAACAACGCCATGATGGGCATGGCAGCGCCAGCCCCCAGCAGGGTGCCGATGACCGCGAACGCCTGTTTGTATCCGGCGATGTTGGTGCGTTCGTTATAATCACTGGTCATTTCAGGCAGCAGGGCGTTATAAGGGATGTTGGTGAACGAATATACGGTACAAAAGAAGATGTAGGTCAGCATCGTCCAGATGAACTTGCCGGTCTGCGCTTCAATCCCCGGGTTGCGGAACATCAGGACAAAGGCAATGCCAAACGGGATCGCGAAGAAGAGCAGGTAAGGTCGGCGGCGTCCCCAGCGGGTTTTGGTATGGTCGGAAAAATGACCGATTAACGGATCGATCACTGCGTCCCAGATCTTGCCGACCAGCAGGGCGGTTCCGGCGAGGGTGGCGCTGAGCCGCACCTCGTCGGTGAGGAAGTTCATCAACCAGAACGAGGTGATGGTGAAGAATATGCTGCTGCTGAATTCACCAGCGCCATAACCGAGTTTTGTCTTGAATGATATTCTCTTTAACATCTGGTGCTCCTGTCAGGGTAGTAGGAAGTAGGCACAGCTTAACGCGATGAGAAGCTGTCCACCTGCGTAACACACGGGTCCAATGGTAAACTTCAGCGCTTTTCTAAAGCGGTGCATTCCGTATTCAATATCTCCCAAAAACAGCAGACTGCTGCCTATTGTGACCAATACCGCAGATGCCAGGGAGAAGGTGTCGCCAAACAGGGTGGAGATGGCGCGTGTGACCATGAAAGGCATGACGAGACCATAGATCATGATGGGCACCCTGTATTTGCCTAGGTTCTTCCAATACAACCACATCAACAGGATGTAAATGGTGAGGAACAGGATGCCGATGATAAGGTCCTCCCCTTGAAACCCCTTGTTGAAGACCGTCCAGGTGACGGCGTATTCGAGGTAAGCGATGATGAACACAGCGATAGCGGCAAAAAGGATCTTGTCGTTGTTCATGTCTATGTTGAAAATATCCGCCAGGAAGCACAACCCCAACCCAACCAGGATCCAAATTGTGTAGTTCGTCCCGCTCTGCGGGTTCAACAGGCTGAGCGCGGCCACGCTAATGGAGGTCAACGTACACAGCGGTTGAATGATTGCGGTCTTTTTGAGATCTTTTTTATTTCTCGCGATCAGGTAGAGGATGATCAGGACGATATTGATTGGCACGGGAATGAGATGGTATGGCACAAACCCTCCAGCTACCCGGATTCAAGCAGCACATGGTAATTATTGAAGAGCGGGCTACCTGATAAGTATATAGCGAATTTAACAAATCTATTCATTCCATAGGCTGGCACATGTTATTGTGCGTTTTATTTCATTTGTGAGAAAATTGTTTAGTCTTTCAAACTTGACGAAAAATTTACACAAAACAAAGCAGTTTGGGTACATCAGAAGGACCAGGGATCTAATGTCAACGATTGACCGAAAAACAATATTACGTTACCTCATTAACAAGTGGGGGAGTTATGTAAATGATTACCGCGCCCTGAGCGCTCAAGACCGGCTGGATTTCATGAACAGGCAGGGTTATCAGCACTTTGCTGATCTGCTGGCGCATTTTGTAGCCTGGTGGGAACTGGGCATGCGGTCAATCGATGGCTACCGCTCCGATCCTGATTTCAAACCTCCGGCTGTGGACGTGAATTCCTTCAATGCTGCCGCTGTAGCTGGTATACGTGACCTGAGCGAAGAACAGGTCATCCGCTATTTCGAAGAAACGAGGGAAAGATTCATCGACCTGGTCAACAATTTATCTGATAACGATTTTACCGATACCCGGATTACCAAACAACTCGAGATCGAACTGGTGGGTCATCTGGCAGAACACGCCATAAAAAAAGACCCGGATTCGTAAAGCACCGGGTCTGATATTTCTATGGTTGTTACGTTCTAATGTACGATGGTTCCAACTTTTTCGCCATACAAAGCTTTCTTTAGCGCGTCAACATCCCACAGGTTGAGCACATGGATGGGAAGTTTGTTCTCCATGCACATGGTGACGGCGGTGGAATCCATCACGCCCAGGCGTAGTTTGATGGCGTCAAGGTAAGAGAGTTCGTCAAATTTAACCGCAGCCGGGTTGATCTTTGGATCAGAATCGTATACCCCGTCGACCTTGGTGGCTTTGATGAGCACATCGGCTTCGATCTCCATGGCGCGCAGCGCGGCGGCCGTGTCGGTGGAAAAGTACGGGTTCCCCGTTCCACCACCGAAAATGACCACGCGACCTTTTTCAAGGTGGCGGATGGCGCGGCGGCGGATGTAGGGTTCAGCCACGGTTCTCATCTCGATGGCTGTCATGACGCGAGTCACCACGTCCTGGTGCTCCAGCGCGTCCATCAAAGCCAGGGCATTCATTACGGTTCCCAGCATGCCCATGTAGTCGGCAGTGGCCTGGTCCATGCCCATTTCGAGACCGACTTTGCCGCGCCACAGGTTTCCTGCGCCAATGACAATGGCGATATCCACCCCAAGTTCGCGCACTTCCTTCAAGCGCCGGGCGATATCTTTGGCCTGGGTGGCATCAATACCGCTGCCTGAGGAACCGGCCAGGGATTCGCCGCCGATCTTCAATAGGACCCTGTGATACTTGAGTTGCTGCATGTTTCCTCCTTGTGAGTAGAAAAAGACCAACCCGAAGGCTGGTCTTTGAAGGTCACGCTTCCGTTTCTTCAGCGGTTGTTTCACCGAGTGCCCAGCGGGCAAATCGGCGGACGACGATATTTTCGCCCAGGGCGGCAACATTCTGGTTGATCAGCTCCTGCACAGTAATGCTCTCGTCGCGGATGTAAGGTTGCAGCACCAGCACAAACTCGTTCTTGTATTTCTTCAAAGCGCCCTCGATGATGCGCGGGAGGATGGCGTCAGGTTTCCCGTCTTCTTTGGCTTTGGCGGTGGCGATCTTGGTTTCGCGCTCGATCACTGCCTCGGGGATGTCCGTTTCCAGGATGTATTCAGGAGAGGTGGCTGCGATCTGCAGTGCCAGTTCATGCGCCAGGGTGCGGAAGGCTTCTGAGCGTCCAACGAAATCAGTCTCGCAATTCAATTCCACCATCACACCCACGCGGCCGTCACCGTGGTTGTAAAGTTCCACAACGCCTTCTGAGGCGGTGCGGGTGGCACGTTTGGTAGCGGTGGCTAATCCTTTTTCGCGCAGAAAATCCAGGGCTACTTTCATGTCACCGTTGGATTGCTCCAACGCCTTGCGGCAGTCAAGAATGCCAGCACCCGTGGCTTCGCGCAATGATTTGATCATTTCAGTGGTGATTTCCATTTTACAGGTTTCCTTCTTCTCAAGGTGGTCACCGGTCTTAGACCGATGTTTGTTTATTCTTTATCGTCAGCCTTTTCGACGATATCTTCTACTTTGTCTTTGATGTCA
Organism: uncultured Anaerolinea sp.; assembly: GCA_964390015.1. GTDB lineage: Bacteria > Chloroflexota > Anaerolineae > Anaerolineales > Anaerolineaceae > UBA6107. Next base: position 10,794 of record CAYMGO010000016.1, read on the forward strand.
TCAACGATATCTTCCACGATTTCCTTGGCATCATCGACTACATCTTCCACTTTATCTTTGATATCGTCGACAATGTCTTTCGCAGTATCTTCAATGTCTTCAACGATTTCTTTCGCGGTTTTAGCACGTTTGGTCTTGGCAGTAGTTTTTTCTTCTTCCTCGATCAAAGCGACGGGTTCCCCATCATCTGCTTTTTTTACGGGTTTGGCTTTGACCACGGCTGTTTTCTCAACTTCCTCTTCGATCACTTCAACAGTCTCTTCGGTGATGAGCTGTTTCGTGGCAGCAAGTGTCGCATCGGGAACTTCCTCAATGTCGATTTCAGCAACAGGCTTTGGACCGATCTTGGCCAGTGTGGATGCGCCGAGCAGGGCGGCGTCTTCAAGTTCCACTTCTTCTTCAAAGCGCGGTCGGGCGCCGGCGGCCACACGAGCGGCCGGGGTTTCAGGTACCGCAATCTCGTCACGCTCTTCTTTCTCTACCATTGACTTGCCCTCGATCACGGCGTCAGCGATCTTACCAACGAGGAGCTTGATGGCGCGGATGGCGTCATCGTTTGATGGGATTACATAGTCGACCTGGCGCGGGTCGCAGTTGGTGTCTAACAGGGCGATCACCGGGATGCCCTTAAGGTTGGCTTCGTGTACAGCGGTATGTTCGCGCATCACGTCTACAATGAAGATCAGGTCAGGAATGCGCTTCATATCACGCACACCGGAAAGTCGGGTCTGCAACCTCTTGATCTCGCGCTCGATAAGCAGGCCTTCCTTTTTGGTCAGGCGGTGGATCTCACCTGAATCGCGCATGCGCTCGAGTTTTTCCAGCTCCTGGATGCGGTTGAACATTGTGGTCCAGTTGGTGATCATGCCGCCGAGCCAGCGCTCGGTAACATAAGGCATTCCGCAGCGTGTTGCTTCTTCGACGATGGTTTCCTGCGCCTGGCGTTTGGTGCCGACGAACATGATGAAACCACCCTGGGCGACGGTATCACGCACCAGATTGTAGGCTGTGGTGAGAAGCTTGACGGTCTGCTGCAGATCGATGATGTGGATGCCGTTGCGCTCAGTGAAGATGTACGGGCGCATCAACGGATTCCACTTATTTGTGCGGTGACCGAAATGTACACCGCTTTCCAACAGGGACTTCATAGAGATAATGGAACTCATGGGGTGTTACTCCTTTGCGTTTGCCTAACGCTTTCTTTAGCCTTTCCCTCACTGCTTGCGGCAGCACGCAGGAAAGATCGGAAAGCGTGTGAGATAGTCTGCGGTTATCACCACAGCCGACGAATTATATCATAAAACAATTGTTGCAGTAAATTAATGCGTCTGAAAAAGGCCTTTCGTAAACGCATTCCTTTTTGTAAAAAGATCTAAGGATTCTTTAAACATGAGTAGTAGAAAATCAAGTCACCGTGGAATTCCTCGTCATTTACTCTCATTTGACCAGGATAGACATCAACAGGTCGTATGGCGAATTCTAAATAACCTGATTTTTGAGGTGCGGATACCGACAAAATGTGTGTCTCATCTAAAATGAAATCTGTTTCAGATACATCAACAGTAATTTTTGTGTACGGTTTTAGCTGATTCACTGGTATCTCAGTTGATTGGATATCTGTACCATTGGATTTTTGAACAAGAAAGTCAATTTTCTCGTTCTCTGGAAAATTAATTTTTCCAATAAGAATCTCTATTTGAGTGAGATTTTCGCATTCCGGTATGAGTTGTTGTTTGATTGAAGATTCCCCTTCAAGCAACACATATGGAGGAGTAGATGTATTGATATTTTGGTAATGTGGTAATGTACATTTTTTGGGTTCAGAAATTTTCTCCCAGCATGTTGCGTAGTAGGTCATATATAAACCAAGCGAAAAAAATAGCAGTGATGATAAGGTGATAATGGGAATAATTCCTCTAATTATTCTGCTGATTTTTTTGTTCACTCTGACGAGTGCGACTAATGCGAGAAAGAATGGGAGCGTGAATGGAATTAAATACCGACCTTGCGCACCTAACTTCTGGAGTGGATTGTTTGTCGTATACTCTAAAATGTTATAGAGCAAAAGAATTGTTAGAATTGATACAAATGAGACACTCATTAAGAAAACCCGGTTACGATTGGATAATTGGTTGGGTGAATTTTCTGCGATTAAGCTAAGGAAGAGTGCAGCAAGCCAAGTCAGGTAAACGACGAGAGGCACACTTCCTACCCAATATCCGTAGGCTGCAATCCAGGCCAACGTGTAAGGAACTATTGATTTTATTGTTCCGAGAAAAAATTGGACCAGGAAATTTAACGGGTGTTTCAAAATCGTCAGAAAATTACTCTGCATATCTGTATCCCACATAGTGGAAAAGGTTATTCCACGCGTCGAAAAATACCACCAGATGAACGTCAATGAAAAAGCCATAAATACTGAAAACAAAACGATCAACCACTGCTTTTTAGTTTGATAATCCTTTGGGGTAATTAAAAAGGTCAATAAAACCAGTATCACGGTACCGGGTTTTGCTAGTCCAATTAGCAGTGTTAAGAGAACCAAGATAGCAACATGGATATTTTGAATATTGCCTTTATTCTCAATTTTTAATTTAACTATGTAACTAGTGAATAGCAGACTGATCGAATTTGTTAAAACATCAGCGTTAACCGTGGAAGATTGGTAGATCGCCATAGGGGAGAGAGCCAGAACCAATAGAACCCATTTTCCAAAGGGAATAATTTTAATTGAAACGTACGCAGTTGAAATATAAATGAGTAATCCGAGTAGACGCAGGAAAATTGTGCCCGGGATTACCGGGAAGGAATTCTTGATCCACATCAAACCTGCGAGGAATGATTGTGGCATATATAGAATTGGGGAATAAATCGCCCGCGTTTTTTCGTGATAAATATTCCGCTTGTTCGGTTTGGTAAGAAAAACCTCTGGTGAAAACTGGTCAGCTGCCTGATTTAGAAAAAAGGAGCGACGGTAAGAAAGAGTAAAAAACTCGGAGAGGGCCAAGGAGTCATTTTCCTCTCCTCGATTTGGCAAGAAATTCAAGTGAGCGAGATCGTACACACGAACAAGATGTTGGTCCTCATCAAAACCTGTACCAAACGGAATAAAGATGCACAATATAATCCCAATAAGAAAACAGATTAGCAAGAAAATGTTTTCAGGTTTTATTTCGTTTGCGTTTCTGTTTGACGGTTTATTCACTCGAATCCCATCTGGTTGATTGATTTTGCTCAATAGATTTATTTTAGATTTCGAAAATCAAATTGCCTTTCTCAGTAATTTTTCAGTCGACCAGTTATTTGGTTTCCCCCCAAATCCTTTTTGTGGGTTTTAGTCACAATACCGGGATACTTTCTAATACCTTTCTCTACTACAAGAGTATATGAATAAGCTCTATGGGCAATACATCAAATCCAGGTGGTTTGGGTTTGCTTCTCTCATGTGAATTATCCTGATATCTTTCTGATGATTTATCCATCGCAAGAGTCTTGATAACTCTTGAATGGTGATAAAACCTTCTTCAGTTGAGTTTTCTATAAACTCGTACTCATGGAACAGCACAATCATGGTCACATGTTCTCTTTTTTCATCCCTTGCTTGTGTGATACCGCTCTTAATATTTTCTAGTGTGCAACTAAAAGGGTAGTAGTTAAGGTTGACCTGATCGCTTCTAACTCCTCGTCCTCTTGCGGAAATTATTCTAAAACCAAGTTGGTCTAGCGCGATCAATGTATTGTGGTCATATTCGTTCCATGGTGGTACGAAAATTAATATTTGTTGACCAAGATTTTTTTCAAGTATTGCTTTGCCTCTACTCAGTCTTTCTATTTGCGAAGATAGATCCAGGTTGGTAAATTCGCTGGCTTCTTCGGTGTTGTTATTTTGGTGCGAATATCCATGCATCGCTACATCAACTAATCCGGTTTCAACCCCCCGCTTTATAAAAGTAACGTTTTCTTCAGTTATCATAACCAACTGATCGTCGATAATTGCTGGGTCATGGTATCTATTGTTTGCTTCCGTATTCGGTATGATTCCAAAAATAACAGGTGTTTGATACTGCTCAAGTACACTCATCAATTCATTAGAAAAATCAGAGTCACTTGTGGCAGAGTAATCGTCATAACGGAAAATCAAGTCAATTTTTGTTGGTTGAGGTGTTTTTGTGCAACCTATTACGAGAAATGCGGTTATGAATACAGGCAGACAAAAATATAGTAAAAAATTATAAATTTTCATTTTATTCCTTATTAACAATACTTGTTTGTCTTGGTTCGCCCTACCCGAGTTATATTAATCCAACTCTAAAAATGATTGACTTGTGAAACCGAATATAAGCCTGCAACCCCTTTTTTTCAATATAGATAGTTTTTGTTTATCTACCGATAATTAACCATGCATGTATAATTCTATCATTCCGATAAGAACTGGAAAACTAATATGCACATACTGGTGACAAATGATGATGGTGTGCAAGCCCCGGGGCTCCTGGCCTTGGTACAGGAGTTGAGGTCATTGGGCGAGGTCTCTGTTTTGGCGCCCGACCACAACTGGTCGGCATCAGGGCACGTCAAAACGCTGCACCGGCCGCTGCGTGCCAGGCCTGTGCTGCTGGCGGATGGCAGCGATGCCCTCAGCTCCGACGGTGCGCCTTCTGATTGTGTGGCGTTGGCGCTGATGGGGATCGTTGAAAAACCGATCGATGTGGTGGTCTCGGGCATCAATCCCAACGCCAATATCGGTCACGACGTCACCTACTCTGGCACGGTCACCGCCGCCATGGAAGCTGCCATTGGCGGGGTGCCCGGTGTGGCGGTGTCGCTGGATGCTCCGGAGTATGCCAAAGGCGGGTTGGATTACACCACGGCTGCGCAGGTGGCGCGCATTGTGACGGCAAAATTGCTGCAGCATGATTTGCCGAAAAATGTGCTTTTAAATGTCAACGTACCTTATCTTAAGATGGACGCGATCGAGGGGTTCCGCGTATCGCGGCAGGGGTTACGAATCTACCGCGATGCGTTGATCCGACGTGAAGACCCTCGCGGCAGACCGTACTACTGGATTGGCGGTGAAGCCCCTACCGGTGTTCCGGATGAAGGAACCGATTTTGGCGACCTGCAGGCTGGTTACGTCTCCATTACCCCCATCCAGCTGGACCTTACCGCTCACGACCAGCTGGCCAACCTCAAATCCTGGGGCTGGTCTGCTGATGAAATACTATAATTTGTCTGACAATGCGCATTTGACTTTATTTTCAGGATGTACTACATTAACAACAGGTGGACCGACATCTTCATTTCACATCAGTGCAGTGACCTGCGCGAGGAGAGAGGAATGGACAAGACAACTGTCAAGGACTGGATGAAAAACCTGGTGGTGTTTGTTGACCCCGATACCACGGTATTTGAGGGGTTACACATCATGCGCCATCGCTTTGCCACCAGCCTGATAGTGGAGAAAACTGCTGCAAACCCGCAGTACGGTATCGTCACTTCGATCAATATCTGTGACAAGATTATTGCCCAGGGGAACGATCCAACCCAGACGAAGGTCAAAGACATCATGGCTTCACCTGTGATCACCGTGCAGGCCTCTATGCTGATAACGGAATGCGCCGCCATGATGAAGGAAAAACGTATTCATCACCTGCCTGTGGCTGATGAAAACGGTCAGATCATTGGCATGATCACTGCCATGGACCTGCTGTGGATGGCAGAGGCCATGGGGACGAACTTCAAGGACCGCAGCCTCACGTAACACCCTTGACAAAATAAACGCCCGGCGCATCGGTTATAATATGCCGTTAATGCGCCGGATTTTTTTAACCATTCTCATCTTTTTACTCCTGGTAGCCCCTATTCTGGCCTTACCGCGGGGAATCGTACAGGCTGCCACTGTCTCAGCGGGTGAGATCATCAGCCTGGTGAATAACCTGCGCGCCGGTTATGGATTGCCTGCACTGACCGAGGATGGCACCCTGGATTCGACGGCTTACGCCACTGCCCAGGCCATGGCGGCAAACGGGGTGTGTGCCCATATCGGCGGCGCGCGCGACAGGATCGCGGCAGCCGGTTTTGGCGGCGGTACGGCAGTATTTGCTACCGAGAATATCGCCTGCGCGGCGAGCGCGACGATCGATTGGATCGCCCAGGTGTGGGCTGACAGCCTGCACATGATGCCGATGACGGAAGCCCGTTATACCCATGTAGGTGCGGGGGCTTATACCGGTTCCAACGGCACCACATACTACGTGCTGCACGCGGCTTACGTGGGTGAGGGCGGCGCTGCTTCAGTTGCCAGTTCAGCTGTTGAAGTGCCGGTAGAAGCGGAGGAACCAGCTGAACCACTGGTAGAGCCGGTCGTCACTGCCACCCCACAGGCGGATGGTTCCATTGTTCACATCGTGCAGTACGGACAGGCGCTCGACACAATCGCCACCTGGTACGGGGTTACCATCGCGGAGATCAAGTCTCTCAACGGCATCACCTCAAATACCCTCTACGTGGGAGACCGGCTCATCATCAAGGTGGCGCCAACGGTCACCATCACCCCCACGCGCACCGTCACGCCGCGCCAGCCGACCCGCACACCATCCATGACGCCCACGCCCACAAAACCTGTTATCGTGAACACACCCACTCCCACCGACAAGCCCGGCCTGGTGGAATCACTGCCGAAGCTCGACCGCCAGTGGCTGGGTTTTGGCCTGCTCGTGGTGAGCGCGCTTGGATTGATGCTTGTACTTTACTTCCTGTTCATTCGCCCCAGGTTCAAGAAATAAAACACTGCTCTCATGTAGCGCACTTAGATCATAAAGTCCTCACCCTGCCACACACCCTCAGCCGGGGTGTGCAGGTGCACGGGGTGGCGTTGCCCATTCTCGCCCACATAGGTTTCATCTTCACTGTGGATCTTCAGTTTCTTTTCAACAGCATCCAACCGCTTCATCAGCGCGGATATCGACTCGCCCAGTGTATCGGGTAGTTTGCCGTGCTCCAGGTCAGGGCCGGCCTCTGCGGGCTGGCTGCGCACCACCACCTGGCCGGGTACACCCACCACCACCGAATTGGGCGGCACAGACCTGACCACCACCGCGTTGGCGCCGATGCGGCTGTGTGAACCAATGGTGATGTCGCCCAGTACTTTGGCGCCAGCGCCGATGACCACTTCATCCTCGATGGTGGGGTGGCGCTTGCCCTTCTTCAGGCTGGTACCGCCCAGGGTAACACCGTGGTAAAGGGTGACGCACCTGCCGATTACGGCGGTCTCGCCGATGACCACGCCCATACCGTGGTCGATGAAAAAGCCGGGACCAATCTGCGCGCCTGGGTGGATTTCGATACCGGTGAGGAAGCGCGTGATGTGTGAAAACCAGCGCGCCGGCAATTTTAATCCGTGTTCCCAAAGCCAATGTTCTGTGCGATGCGCCCACACAGCGTGCAACCCCGGGTATGCCAGCAGCAGCTCCATGGTCGACCTGGCCGCGGGATCGCGGTTGAATACTGATTGAATGTCATCACGCATTGCTTTTAAGCCCATGTATCCCTCCCGTTTCGTCTTAATCCGCCAGATCTGCGTAGAGCGCGGTGCTGAGGTAACGCTCGCCGAACGACGGGATGATGACCACGATCAGCTTGCCGGCGTTCTCCGTGCGCCCCGCCACTTGCAGTGCGCTCCACACCGCTGCGCCGGAGGAGATGCCCACCAGCAGCCCCTCGCGGGTGGCCATCAGGCGCGCGGTTTTAATTGCGTCTTCGCTGGTCACTCTCATCACCTCGTCATATATCTCAGTATTCAGAATCTCCGGGATAAAACCCGCGCCGATGCCCTGGATCAGGTGCGGTCCCTTGGCGCTGCCGGAGAGCACCGCGGAGCTATCCGGTTCCACCGCCACCACCTGTACACCGGGTTTGCGTGCTTTGAGCACCTCGCCGATGCCGGTGATAGTGCCGCCTGTGCCAACTCCGGCCACAAGGATATCCACGCTGCCGTCGGTATCACGCCAGATCTCCTCGGCCGTTGTACTGCGGTGAACTTGAGGATTAGCGGGATTCGTGAACTGCTGCGGCATGTAGAAATTCTTTCCTGAGGCTGCGATCTCTTCCGCCTTGCGTATTGCCCCGGGCATACCCTCGCTGCCCGGTGTGAGAATCAGCTCCGCTCCGTAGGCTTTGAGGAGCAGGCGGCGTTCGCGGCTCATCGTGTCTGGCATCACCAGCAGAAGGCGGTAACCCCTGGCAGCAGCGGCGAAAGCCAGCGCGATGCCGGTGTTGCCGCTGGTGGGTTCCACCAGGGTGGTATCCGGGGTGATCAACCCGGCCTGCTCGCCGGCTTCGATCATCGCCACACCGATGCGGTCCTTCACGCTGTGCGAAGGGTTGAAATATTCCAGTTTGGCGGCGATCTGCGCGCCCAGCCCTTCCGCCAGGCGGTTGATCCGCACCAGCGGGGTGTTGCCGATGAGTTGTGTTACATCATTCGCGATTCTCATATTTCGTCCATTTCATTTAGATAGTAGGTTAAATCAAAAGCGGCCGTGGGAGGCTGCACAACACAAATGTGCGGGGACGTCCACCGCCGCCAGGAGAATACAGATTTCGTTTTTCTCAGGCGGAGATCAAACCGTACCCCGCCGCTGACACAAGCAATTCTTTATCATATCTGCCTCATTTATTCAGATAACTTCAGTCCTATTATAATCGTGAGTTCCGTTTTGTCAAGTTGAATGCTCGCACAACAAATGTAGCAGATTTTGGTGAAACCCCTGCAGCATTGAATTTTGGTGTTAACGAAAGCGGCTGAAGTAATTCTTTGATTCTCGCGCTCTGATCCAAATCAGGCTGAGTTGAACCCGGGTTGCTGTTCCATGCAACCCCTCTTCATGTTCTGCGTATATAGGGTGAATTCGTTATTTTTCAATTTAAACTGGAGGCAGCAATGGATAAGAGAAACAGAACCACGCTTGTATTGGGGATCCTGCTCGTGCTGGCGGGAATTTATTTCGTTTTGATCAATGTCCTGCCGGGTTTTGCGCAATTGATCAACATCACGTTTTCGTGGCCGGTGATCATCATGCTTGTCGGCGCCGGGCTGCTCATCCTTGGGCTGCTCACCGGCGCGGCTGAGATGGCCGTACCCGCGTTCATCGTCGCGGGTATTGGCGGCATTTTGTACTACCAGAACATGAGCGGCAATTGGGGCAGCTGGTCTTATCTCTGGACGCTGATCCCGGGCTTTTCTGGCCTGGGCATCCTGGCGGCCTGGATTTTTGGCGCGCGTAAGAAGAATACTGTGCGCGATGGACTTGATGCCATCGGCACCAGCCTGGTGCTGTTCGTCATTTTTGGCGCGATTTTCGGCGCTTTCAAGCAGCTTGGACCGTACTGGCCGCTGTTGCTCATCGCCGCCGGTCTGGTGATCGGTGCGCGCGCGCTCATCAAGGGACGTAAAGAGGAAGCACCAACCATCAACATAGACATCAACACGTCAAGCGAGTCATCTGAAAGCGAGAAGGAGTAACCATGTCTGATCAATCAAAACGCATTCTCCTGGGGGTACTGCTGGTTCTGGCTGGGGTTGTATTCTTGCTGCAGCAGCTGCTGGATATACCCATTGGCGGGCTGTTCATCGCGTTGCTGTTCATTGTAGCGGGTTGCGTGTTCCTCTACTTCCTCATGAAAGACCGTGAGAAGTGGTGGCTGGTGATCCCCGGCTTCACACTTATCGGCATTGGTGCCATCATCGCTATGGATAAGTTGTTCCCTCGGATGGCAGGCCGCTTCGGCGGATCGATCTTCCTGGCGGCAGTGGCACTCAGCTTCCTGGTGGTTTATGTGCTCAAGCCCTCCCAGTGGTGGCCGATTATTCCCGCGGGGATTTTGATCACCCTGGCGTTGGTCGCGGGCTTGAATATCAACGGCATGGCCAGCGGTGGTGTGCTATTCTTGGGAATCGGATCGACCTTTGCTGTACTCGGACTGATGCCCGTGGGCAAGACCGAAAAATGGCCGTGGATTCCGGCGGGGATCTGTCTGCTGCTGGGGCTGGTGCTGTTCGCCAGTTCCGGTGTACTGATGGAATCCGCCATGGGTTGGGTGCTGGCACTGGTGCTGATCGCCGTTGGCGCGTTTTTCGTCATCCGTTCGCTGGTGAAGAAAGATTAGGCAGGCTGATATGCAGAACAAATTATTGCGTTCTCAGCAGGACCGTATCCTCGGGGGTGTGTGCGCCGGGCTGGGGAAATATCTCAGTATCGATACCGTGCTGGTGCGGTTGTTTTTCATCGTCTTCACCATGGTGGGTGGCATCGGACCGCTGCTGTACATCATCCTGTGGATCGTTGTGCCTTCAGAAGAGCAGGTGACAGGTGCTGGCTCGCAGCCCTATACCATAGACGGCGAGGTCATCAAGGAGCGCGCTGAAAATTTCCGCGACGAAGTGGTGAACGCGGTCAATAAATCCGGCAGCAAGACCGGTCTCTACGTGGGCATCGGCTTGGTCCTGTTCGGGATCTACATCTTTATTAAGAATCTCAATCTTCCCTGGCTCGCCTGGTTGAATTCCAACGTAATTCTCGCCGGGTTGATCATCATCGCGGGGGCGGCGCTGCTGTATGTAGCCTTGAGAAGGAAAGAATGAAATGATCCAGAAAAGGCGCAGTCTCTTCTTCCCGGTGCTGCTCGTGGGCTTGGGTGTTTTTCTATTGCTCAACAATCTTGGCGTGGTAACCGGCTCAGTTAATGAAATCTTACGCACCTATTGGCCGCTCATCCTGATATTGGGTGGGTTGGACGCGCTCTACCGGCGGGACGGGTGGGTTTGGGCGCTGGTACTGCTTGGCTTGGGCACGATATTGTTGTTAGGCAATCTGAACTACATGCCAACGCGTGCCCTGCCGCTGCTGGTGAAGATCTGGCCGATCCTGCTGGTGGCGATCGGTCTGGATATCGCATTTGGCGGTCGCAGTTCCGGCTGGTACGCGCTGCTGCGTGTATTTATCGGCATCATACTGGTGGGGATGATCCTGTGGATGGCGATCTCTTCCACTACCACTGCCGGTTTACAGCAGCAGAATTACCAGCAGGACCTTGATGGTGCTGAATCCTCTCGAGTCGAATTCTCTGTTATTACTGGCAGGCTGCGTGTACAACCAGGAACAGACGCGACTCAACTTCTCTCTGGCAGCGCTGCTCTGCCGAATGGTGTAGTTTTTGAGCCGGCATATGCCGAGCCAAAGAATGGTAAAAGCGCGTTGAGCTACAAGGCAAGCCAAAACGGAATTGTCCTGGATGCTACTTCTATTAACTATGAATTTGAGCTCAATCCTGCAATCCCTATTCGCCTGGATACCGAGCTTGTAGTGGGTGAAATGGATCTTGATCTTGCGGGAACGGCAGTTAATGAGCTCAAGACCGAAATGGCGCTGGGCAGGCAGCAGGTGCACTTGCCGTGTGACCGCCCTGCTACCGTCACCCTTGAAGCGGCAGTAGCCGACCTTGAGGTCTACATCCCGCAGGGCTGCGATGCCACCATAAACCTTGAGAATGGACTGACATACACATCACTCCCCGAAGGGTACCAGCGAAGCGGCGATGTGGTAAACAACGCCAACGCGGTTGAAGGAACAGGACCACTAGAGGTGACGATCGAACTGGCTGTAGGTGCCGTCAGCATCCACGAAGAATGACGAAATCCAAAGCGGAGAAATTCTCTCCGCTTTTTTGGAACTTTTTTAGGAATTATTCGTCATACTGGTAGAGTAAAAAAAACAAAGAGAGGATAACTATGAAAAAGTCACTATTAATTATCGTTGTAAGTATCGTTGCCGTCTTGTCACTGTCTGCTTGCGCAGGTGTAGGTCAGACTGGCGTTGCCAATGTTCGGACGCTTGGAGCAAACGGCTCCGGCCAGGTTTACCTGGTGCCTGATGTAGCTTACATCAACATCGGTGTGCGCGTTGATGCAGACGAAGTCTCTGATGCATTGGCCAAGAACAACACTCAAGCCAACAGCATCGCTGAGGCGTTGCAGAAGATGGGTGTGGATAAAAAGGACATCCAGACTTCCAACTTCAATGTTTACCCGATGATGGATTATGGCATGGATGGGCAAATATCCCGCCGCTATTATGTGGTTGAGAACACAGTCTTCATCACTGTGCGTGACCTGGCAAAGCTTGGTGATTTGCTAGACACAGTTGTGCGCTCAGGCGCCAACACCATCAATGGCATCAGCTTTGATGTGCTCGACAAGACCGCTGCCCAGGCCGAAGCCCGTAACATGGCCATTGCCAATGCCAAAGCTGAAGCCGAAGCCATAGCAGCTTCTGCCGGCGTCAAACTAGGAAACCTGCAGTCAGTGAACGTGTACACGAGTGGTGTGAGCGTACCCATGTTCGATGCCAAAGGAATCGGCGGCGCCATGATGGAATCTGCAGCCCCCATTTCTGCAGGTCAGTTGAAGATCAGCGTGGAAGCGAACGTGGTCTACGAGATCAAGTGATAATCAGTTTGTAGAAAAAAGAGAGGGTGCCACCGGTGGCACCCTCTCTTTGTATCCTGATTACTTGTACTTGATCGAACTGATGCGCATCAGTTTGCTCAACTTGTGGGTGGAGATCACCCTCCTCACCGTGCCCGAAAGGCCCCGCATTACCACGCTGTCGGTGCGTGCGCCGTCTTTGAAGTAGGTCACCCCGCGTAGATAATCTCCAGTAGTGATACCGGTAGCGGCGAAGAAGACGTTATCAGATGCGATCAGGTCGTCCATGGTGAGCGGTTTATTAAAATCCACTCCCATTTCTTTTGCCAGGTCGAGTTCGCGCTGGTTGCGGGCGTAAAGTTTGCCAACAATTTCGCCCCCCATGCAGCGTAACCCCGCAGCGGCCAGCACGCCTTCAGGTGTGCCGCCAACCCCCATCAGCAGGTCGGCTGTGTTATCTCCCATGGCTGTCATCATCGCTCCCGCCACATCGCCATCAGGGATGAGCTTGATGCGTGCACCGGCGGCGCGAATATTGGCGATGAGCTCCTCGTGCCGCGGGCGGTCAAGCACCACCACGGTCAGGTCTTCCACCTTAACCCCTTTGGCTTTGGCGACTTTATTGAGGTTGTGATCCACTGGCGCATCGATATCCACGGTATGTTTGGCGATCGGGCCGACCGCGATCTTGTTCATGTACACGAATGGACCCGGGTTGAACATGGTGCCGCGCGGCGCCAGTGCCACGGTGGCAATGGAGTTCCACAACCCGAATGCCAGCGGCCGGGTGCCTTCGATCGGGTCCACTGCGATGTCCACCTCTGGTCCATCTCCGGTTCCCAATACCTCGCCGTTGTACAACATCGGGGCTTCGTCCTTTTCACCTTCGCCGATGACGATGACACCGCGCATGTTTATCGAATTTAACATCACGCGCATGGCGTCCACCGCCGCCTTATCGGCGCCATTCTTATCTCCCCTGCCCATGAGCCTGCCAGCGGCAAGAGCTGCCGCTTCAGTGACTCGAACCAGGTCGAAGGCCAGGTTGCGAGTCGGGGTTGTATTTGGCATGATCCCTCCGTGTTTATTGATGATGTGGGTGTTAACGTATCAACAATATGATCACGTAATACCCGATAGCCGCTGCCCAGAGCGACGAATCCATGCGGTCGAGAAACCCGCCGTGCTCCAGCAGGAAGTGCCCGGAATCTTTTACGTTGAACTGGCGTTTGATCATGCTTTCTCCGTAATCCCCAAAAGGCGCCAGGATCGATATGAACGCACCAAGGATGAGACCATGCCAGGCCAGAATGTTTGGCGCGACGCTGTGCCACAGAGCTGCCAGCGCCAATCCCCCGAGCATGCCCACCAGTATTCCACCCAGGTATCCTTCCCAGGTCTTCTTGGGGCTGACGCGCGGGAGCATTTTCCGCTTGCCAAAGAGCCTGCCGAAGATGTACGCCCCGGTATCTGCCAGTGAAATGATGGGAAACACCAGCACCACCCAGTAGAGGCCGCTTTCCAGCGCGCGCAGTGAGACTGCGTAACTGCCCAACCAGCCAAGGTATACACTGCTGCCGACCGTGATCATAAAATCAATAGCAGCTGTCTTACCGCCGCGTTCCTGCTGCAGTACGTGAAAGAGCATCGCTGCCAGCACCAGCGCTGCCAGCCATACATCGCTGTAATTGAAGGCGAAAAAGTGGCGTAAAATGACCGCCAGTGGAACGAAAATCCCCATCACAAGTAGTGAAGGGGAGTAGAAGCCTTTGCTGAACAGGCGCCAGAGTTCCCACGCGGCGAGCAGCAGTACAACCGCAACCAAAATTGTAAATGCCCAACCCCCCAGGATCGAAAAGAGGATCAGGGTGGGTACCATGATTAAGATGACAATCAGACGCTTGCGCAGTGAAAGATCAGGTTTCATCATCAGATGCCGAAATCTTCCCGAATCTTCGCTCGCGTTGACCGTAGATCTCGATCGCTTTGAACAATTCCTCCTTGGAAAAATCCGGCCAGAGCGTGGGGGTTACGTACCACTCTGAGTAAGCGCCCTGCCAGATGAGGAAGTTGCTGACCCTCATCTCACCCGATGTGCGGATGATCAGATCTGGATCAGGTGTACCGCATGTATACAGGTATTTGTCGACCAATTCCTCGGTAATCTCTTCTGGGGCGATCTTATCTTCGATGATCCTTTGGATGGCGTGCACGATCTCATCCCTGCCGCCGTAATTCCAGGCCAGGTGCAGCGCCAACCGTGTGTTGCCGCAGGTGACCTCCATTGAATGTTCCACCTTCTTGCGCACCGGTTCAGGCATGGCTTCAAGCCGGCCGATGTGATGCAAACGGACACCTTCCGCGCACAACTCATCCACTTCCTTATCCAGGTAGGTTTCCAGAATGGTCAGTAATCCATCAACTTCTGCCTTTGGTCTGCGCCAGTTTTCGGTGGAGAAGGCATACAGCGTCAGATGCTGCACACCAACTTCAGAGCAGCCCTTGATGATCTGACGCAGGTTCTCCGTACCGGCGCGATGACCTTCAAGGCGGGGAAGCCCGTGGGCTTCAGCCCAACGGCCGTTTCCATCCATGATGATGGCAATATGCGCGGGGATCTTTGCGGTTTGGTCAATCATCGTGTGGGCGCCTGATTAAATCAGACTTCCATGATCTCGGCTTCTTTGCGTCGACCGATGTGTTCGATTTCCTCGATCATCTGGTCCGTTAGTTTTTGCAGTTCCTGTTCACCGGTCTCCAGGTCATCCTTCGAGATGATCTTTTCTTTTTCGTAATCGCGCAGGTCTTTGATCAGGTCGCGGCGGATATTCCTGATGGCCACGCGGCTGTCCTCCAGTTTGCTGTTCACTACTTTAACCAGTTCGCGCCTGCGCTCTTCGGTGAGCGGCGGCAGGTTCAGGCGGATCGACTTGCCATCGTTATTGGGGGTCAACCCAAGTTCAGATGCGAGTATGGAGCGTTCAATGGTCTTGATCGTAGAGGGATCGAAAGGCTTGATCAAAAGAGCCCGGGCTTCAGGTACGGAAATGCTCGCCAGTTGCAGGAGCGGCGTGGGCATGCCGTAGTAATCGATCGGCAGTTTTTCCACCAGCGCCGGAGTTGCTCTGCCGGTGCGAATGCCTGTCAGTTCCTCCTCCAGGGAGAGAAGCGTGCTCTTCATACGGTTTTCAGCGTCTTTTGTGATTTCCTTAATCATTTATACCTCCGCCAAAGACATATTTGATTTAAAGGATACCTTAAAAACGGGAAAAAATCCATCAAGACCGGGTGACCAATTCGTGCCGGGTAACTGCAAATTTGAGGGGATTTGGACCTTGACAGATAAGAACTTATGTTCTATAATAACAACGGTAAAGAGGTGCTGTTTTGGCCCAAACCTTGCAATTACAACAGCAACCGCAATTAATGGAGTGTGAGATGAATACTGGCATGCTGTGGTTCGATAATGACCCAAAGGTAGATTTTCTAACCAAGATCAACCGTGCTACTGATTATTACCTTAAAAAGTATGGGCAGCGCCCTGATCTCTGTTTTGTGAATCCTGGCATGAAGTTTGAACCCCCTCCGAAAAACACGGGGATTGATGTACAAACCGACCAGATGGTGATGCCTGACCATTTCTGGCTTGGCATTAAAAGTTGCTCCGCCTGAGGTCTTGTTCAAATTGATCTGGCCGCCTTATCGGCGGCTTTTCTTTTTACCGATATTTCTGATCCTGTTTCTCAACCATTGCCAGGTTTGTCGGACATGCCGGAAGGGACGGCGCGAAAAATGCGTGGCATAATCCATGGCGGCTGATTCAAGGCTGATGCGCCTTTTCTGTTCCTCAGCCAGGTACCAGCGGTGCTCTATGATCCAAAAGTACAGGTCCATCTCTGTGCGGTGGGGAAAGTCCTTTAATATTTTGTGTTTTCGGATGATACGCACCAAAGGATAATAGACCCCGCGATACCAGCCTTTGATGGCTTCTTCATCTGAAACTGGTCGATGAAGTTTTTCTCCCATGAACCAGCGATGCACGCTGATATGCTGTAGAACCTTGTCGTACTGACCCGGCAAGGAAAAACGGAAATCTTCATTCGGGAAAAGTTCATCAAGCTTTGTCTGCTTAATAAAATCGGTATATTCCTGTTCCATTACCAGGCTGCTGATATCTGTATCGCTGGTGATCCTGCCCGTGGTGTGCACTTCTGTAACAAAGGCGTCAACATACACCTGCCCCTTTTCCCGCGCTACCGAAACGCGGTGGTTGCCATCTTTAACAAAATAGAATTCACCTATCTTGTATGCCTCGATCGGCGGCAGGATGATCTGCTTGAAGTGTGCGCGATCGATGCTCTCCCAACGTGAACGTGTGTGCGTCTGCCGGGGCAGGAAGGCGCGATCAAAGTCATTGTAACGGCTCACTGAGCCGATGATCTTGTCTGTTTCGATTTGCCTGACACCGATATAGTTCTGCCCGCGCATGGGAATGTGCTTTAGCACTTCTTCAAAAGGCAGCAACTCGTTATTCTCATTCCGTATCCAAGTGAAAATTGACCGCCAGAAGCTTTTTTGATAAGCCTGGCTGAAATCGTGACGAGAAAGCTGAATCAGGTTGCCCGTGCCCTTGCGTTCTTCATCATTCATGCTTCACCTCTTGCGTTGCCAGGAGCGCACCTGCGGGGTTGGGATGGTCAGCGTTTTATAGCCGTATACATTCTGCACCGTGGTGTTGTCGATCAGCGTGCGCGTGACGGTTTCGCGCCGGTACACGTGGATATGCCCATGCAGAAAATAAGTGGGACGAAAAACCTTGATCAACCAGCGGAAAGCCTTAACCCCCCTGTGTGGCAGATCCTCCTCGTCGTGCACCTGCCACGGCGGGGCGTGCGCGATGAAGACATCCAGGTAACGGCCGAGGCTCAGTTTATTCAAGAGAAATCTTGGCACAAGGCTCAGCACCATCTCCCAGTACTGCACCTGTGTGTACTGGTATGCACCAAGGTTGTATCTCAGCGACCCCTCCAACCCCGCGAGCAGCAGGCCGGTATCATCCTCTTTGCACCTGCGGTGCAGGTCAACCGCGCCCCACGGGAACTTGCGCATTCCCGCCACGCCGTATTCCCGGCTGCTGGCGTGGTTGCCGCGCACGAAATAACACGGCACATTCAGCATACTGATCATGTACTCGACGTAGTAATAGGGCAGATCGCCGCAGGAGATGATGATATCGACATCGCTGAATCTTTCCACGATCATCGGGCTGTAAAGTAGGGCGACCTCTATATCGCTGACAGCCAACAGTTTCATCTTTGAACTGCCTGTTTACATTTTTTCCGAAAGGGCGGTGACGCAGGCAATGGCGAATTCCCTGGTGTGGCTGATCGAAACCGACCAAGAAATCCAGTTTAGCTGCTCGGCGGCTTGTGAAGCCACTCCTAGCAGGATCAACACCGGTTTTCCTGATTCATCCAACCTGGTTTCAATATCCTGCCAGCCAACCTCGCCGATACCGCAGCCCAGGGCTTTGGCAGCAGCTTCTTTGACGGCAAAACGGGCTGCAAGGCGCTCGTCACGGCCGTCGCACTCCTCCAATTCCTGCGGTGTGAAAACCCGGGTCAAGAATCGCGCCTTGATCGCAGGTGCAATGGACCGCAGGCGTTCTACCTCGATCATGTCGATGCCGCAGGCAATGTCTATCATTGCTGTCCGTTGTCTTTTCCGGCTGGCCCGGCTGAGACGATGATCAGTTTCTCCGGGTCTATGAATTTCTGTGCGGTGTGGAGGATATCCTCTTTGGTGATGGCTCGGATCAGGGCAGGGTAACGCTGCAGATAATCCATTCCGAGGTCAAAACGCTCCAGGTTGAGGAGGCTGTTCGCCACACCCGAATTTGACTCAAGAGAAAGTGGCATGCGGCCGATGTAGTTGCTCTGGTTATCCGTCAGTTCCTCCTGCGTGACCGGTTCAGTTGTGAACCTTCGCAGTTCATTAGTGATGAGTGCGGCTGCCTTCTCCACGTTCCCGGGGTTGACTCCCGCGGAGACTTCCCACGATCCGCTTTCTATCCAGGCGTTCAAACTGGTAGAGGCGTAATAAGCCAGGCCGGCTTTTTCGCGCACCGCGTCACCTACACGTCCCATCAGGCCAAACTGGCCGAGGATACTGTTGCCGAGCGAGGCAGAGAGGTACGCCGGGTCTTTTCGTTTAGGTCCAAGCGTGCCCATTACCAGGTCAGATTGACTTTTACCCGGGATGATGACCTTTTTTGTGATCCGCTGTTGCAGCGGCATCACTGCGGGTAACACATGCGGTCGGTTCGATTGAGGTGTGTTCCAGCTGCCTAAGTATTTGCCAGCCAGGTCAAAAACCTTTTCAGCTTCCACGGCTCCTACTACCACCAGCGTCATGCCGGCAGGACCGTAAGTTGAGCGATGGAAATCAACAATATCATCACGAGTGATCGCGCTCAGAGTTTCGGTGAAACCGTCCTCTGGTCTGCCGTAGGGGTGGCCGGGGAAGAGGAGCGCGTCAAACTCGAGGGCGGCCATTTCTCGTGTACTTTGTGCGCGAATGGCTAACCCGGTGAGCAGCTGCGCGCGCAGCCGGTTCAACTGATCATCTGGGAAAACCGGTTCTCTGAGGCATTCAGAGAGCGTGGTGAATAGCAGGGGCAGATCTTCTGCCAGCGCCCGGCCGCTGTAACTGGTGGTGTGAACACTCGCACCAAAACCGAGGGACGCGCCAGCTGATTCCAGGCGGTTGTACAGGCTGTGAAAATCACTGCTGGCGGTGCCACGCATCAACCCGAGCGCGGTGAAGTGCGCCAGACCCAGCTTATCGGGAGCATCGAGCTGGCTGCCGGCCGCAACGTAGCCGCTGACCACAACAGATGAACTGTTGAAGTTGCTGCGGGTGAGCACTACGATGCCGTTGGGCAGCACCCGACGTGATATATCTTCCGGTCCGGGGATAGAACTTGGGGAGTGGGTATGCGGGTTCATTTTCATGCTCCATCCGGGTGGTAAATACCCACCACGCGCCGCTCCCGGTTCAGGTAATTGCGCATAGCGGTCAACAGGTCAGCGGCGGTCACTTCAGCCAATTTCCGTGTGTATTGAGTGAACCATGAGTAGTTATCGAACATTTCGGAGTACCCCAGCCAGAAAGCCTGGTTGGTAATATTCTCGCTGCCATAGACGAAGAGCGCCCGTGCCTGCTTGGCTGCACGGTCGATCTCTTCCTGTTGTACTGGTGCCTGGTGCAGCGCGTCCAGCTCCTCATCGAGCAGTGATAAAACTTCTTCGGGTTTACGTTTGGGGTTGACAGTAATGGTGATGCTGTAAAGATAAGGGTCGTGAGTGGCCTGCAGCGAGCCATTGACACTGATTGCGAATTCACTTTCCACCAGACGCCGGTAAAGCCGTGAGGTCTTGTTGGAAATGCCACCTCCACCAAACATGTTCAGGCTGGTGGGTCCGGTGAGCAGGCTGTCGGCGATGGTGAATGAATAAAAATCCTCATCAGATGCCGCCGGTGCCCGCCAAGCGATCTGGATGTATGTGGTCTCACCAGGTCCGTGAACATCGATCCTCTTTTCGGCTGTCAATAGATCCTCTCGAGGATTATCCGGTTCTGGCACCCGGTGCCCGGGGAGCGACAGGTAGGTTTTCCGGATCTTTTCAAGCATTTCTTCGCTGTCAAAGTCACCGGCAAGCGCGAGCACTGCATTGCCGGGATTGTAGTGGTCCCGATAATGCGCATACAGATCGTCGCGGGTAATGGACCGCAGGTCATCAATGGATCCGATGACTTCGTTCTTGTAAGGGTGGTGCTCGAAAGATACTGATTGAACAGCCTCGTCCAGCAGGAACAAGGGTTCATTCTCGCTGCCTTCGCGCTCTGAAATAACCACAGTGCGCTCAGAATTCACTTCGTTTTCATCAAAAACACTGTTGATCATGCGGTCGGCTTCAAGCGCAATGGCCAGGTCGACCTTGTCAGCAGGGGTTGTTTCAAAGAAAGTGGTCCAGTCCAGGTAGGTGAAGGCGTTCCAGTAACCACCATCGCGCGAAATGGCCTTATCCAGCAGACCAGCCGGGAAGTTGGGTGTGCCCTTGAACTGCATATGCTCCACCCAGTGAGAAATACCGGTTAACCCGGATTTTTCAAAGCGAGAACCCACGCGGTACCACAACCAGTGGCTGATGATCGGCGCGGTGTGGATCTCCTTCATCAATACTTTGAGACCATTTTCAAGCTCAACCTGTGTGATTGTGTCTTCCATGTCACCTCTAATTCCCTTCGTTAAGTAAATATAGCATAAGCATGGAATGCTTGGTAGGGAAATTGCTATAATACACGTGGGGTTGACTCTTGATTTTCAGGAGCAAATTGTTGACACTGGCAGCATAAAAAGGAGATACCATGCCCACAAATATCCAGGTTGCCATTAT
>CAYMGO010000016.1:31836-34907 GCA_964390015.1 uncultured Anaerolinea sp.
CAGGGAACAAAATGGCTGGGTATACCGGGGGAGAACCTGGTAGGGGTGTTTCACGCCAAGGACCTGGTGTTCCATTACAACCGCCTGCCGCCTTTCAGTACTGCTCCCATCGAGATCGGTCAGCGCGTGGTGGTTGTGGGGGCAGGCAACGTGATGGCGGATGTGGCGCGCTACCTGCTTGGTCAGCCCCAGGTGAACGAGATTCATATTTGTGTTCGCAGAGGTCCGGCTGAGGTCAAGTTTACTGCCAAAGAACTCGAGGCCATCATTGATGGGTTTGATCTCGCAGCGCTGGAAAGCGAGTTTGAACGGGTAAGACCGTTGATGGTCTCTTTGGGGCAGGACCCTGACACCGAAAAAGGGTTTTACCTCAAAGCACTCGAGAGAACTGCTTCTGTTGAGAGGAAACCAGTAATTAAGATGCACTTTTTGGTCTCTCCTGTTGAAATGCAGGGCGATGGTGAAGGCAGGGTGAGCATCCTGGAGGTGGAGGAGAATACCCTTATCAGCGACGGTGTGAAAACATCCCCCCGCGGACTGGGAACCCGTCGGCGGATGGATGTGGACACGGTGATATTTGCTATCGGTGATAAAGTGGAGGAGCAGCTGGGTATGCCTGTGCAGCGCAATGAGTACCGCCACACAGAGAATCCAAACTATCCAGTTGAAGGGCAATCCTACGAGATCGAGGAGCCGGCAACTGGACAGCCGTGGAAGGGTGTCTTTGTTGCCGGATGGTCACGCATGGCCAGCAGCGGACTGGTGGGTAACGCCAAAAAAGATGGTGTGAACGCGGCGGAGGCGATTACGCGCTTCCTGCGGGCTGAACGCTCTGGTGAAGGTATTGATCTGGTGCAATTGGAGCATAAGCTGGCGGTGATGCCTGACCCGGTGGTGCGCCAGGCCGACCTGGAGCGATTGCTCGCCGAGGAACACTCTCGCGCGGGCGACGGTCCGATCGAAGATGTAAAATTCATGACAAACGAGGAAATGCTGCGGGTAATGGGTTTGAAATGACCTGAGCAGACGGCTCTTATTTTTTACCCGGGGGAAAACTCAGAATGAAACCGATGGCGACGATCGCGCAGCCGATCTCCATGCCCCTGGCCTGCCACACACCGAAGTAAGGCACCCCCGGCAGAGGGTGGGTTCCCACCCCGAACACATCAGCTAATCCAGAGAAAGCCACCACCACATAACCTGTGCTCACCAGTCGCATGCCAATATCCGCGCTGATGCTTGGGGTTTGGCGGCGCCATAGGGCACGGATGGCTGCATAACCGCCCAGGCACAGGATCATGATACCGATGAGCATCACTGCTATCTGTATGAACCCCACCACCGGGCTGCGGTCCAGGCCGAAAAACTTGGGTCTGGCGCCAACCAGGAAGATGACGAAACCACCCAGGGTGACCAACAGGGAAAAGCGGATGCGCGCGCGCGGCAGGGGGGGGAGGCTGTTCTCGACTTCTATCGAGCTGGTTTCATTCTCTATGACTGGTTTTTCTGTCATCAGACTTGCGGTACTCCATTGAAAAGGAAACTGAAAATGCTGTATGTTTACAAGTATAACCTGAAATTATGCAGGAATTGGTCAACCGGAAAAAAACAAAAACGCGCCCGGTTGAATGGGCGCGTCGAAAATCTGATTAACTGATTAAGCTTCAGGCTCAGTCTCCGCGGGTAACTCTTCAGAATCCGCCGCAGGTGCTGATGTGTCCTCTGTGGAGGGTTCGTCTTCTTTTACTGCGTCGGCAGCCACTTCCTCGTTCATTACGTCGACGACTGGTTCCTCGTCTACCACATCGGCCGCCACTTCCTCACTCACAACGGCAGCAGTGTCATCGTCGAGGACTCCCTCAAGCGTTTGCCAATCCATATCCGCATAGGCCATTGAATCAACACGGCGCAGGCTCAAACCGATGCGGTGCACGCTGGGATCGATCTTGATGATGCGCAGGGTGCAGGTATCGCCTTCCTTGAGCACTTCCTTGGGGTGTTCGATGCGCCGTTCGCTGATTTCGGAGATGTGGATCAATCCTTCAATGTCGTCAGCGAGCCTGGCGAATGCGCCGAACTTGGTAAGGCGGGTAATGGTGCCTTCAACAAGCTGTCCCACCTGGAACTGCGTGGCTTTCTGGTCCCACGGATCGGATTGCAGCTGGCGGATTGACAGACCAATGCGCTTTTTCTCATGGTCGATGTTGATTACCTTGACCTTTACTTCCTGGCCAACCTTGAGTATCTCGCTGGGGTGCTGGATGCGATCCCACGAGATCTCTGACATGTGGACCAGCCCATCAGCACCATTGACGTTGACGAACACGCCAAAATCTGCCAGGCTGGTAATGCGCCCGGTGTACACGGCACCTTCTTTGAGTTCTTCCAGCACGCGCTCTTTAACCGACTCACGGGTTTCGGTGCTCGCCTGGCGTTCGGAAAGGATGAGGCGGCGGCGTTCGCGGTCTACTTCGATGACGCAAACATCGATCTCTTCGCCGATCATCTTGCCCCAACGCTGCTCGGGAGTGTCGCCAGTGACACCAGCACGGCGTGTCAGGCTGATCTGAGAAGCAGGCACAAAACCGCGCAATCCACCGATGGGCACGATCAATCCGCCCTTGTTGTAGCCGATAATGGTGCTGTGAGTGGCCTGCTTGTTTGCCAGCAGCGCTTCCACAACCTGCCAGCTCTCCTCTTCCCTGGCGCGCATGTAGGAAAGAACCAGATTGCCATTCTGATCTTCGGGATTGACAACGTAAACGGAAATCTCGTCTCCGATGTTTAGATTCGCGAGTTCGTCACTGGGGATCAGTTCGTATTCCTTACCGGTGATGATCCCTTCCGATTTGGTTCCCACGCTTACAAGGATCTGTCCTGGAGTGATGCTCGCTACCATGCCCTTGCGTATTTCGCCCTGGGTGGGAAAATCTATGCCCAGACCTTCTTTTTCAAGGAGGGAAGCCATGTTGTTATTGTCGTTCTGGTTGTTGTCTGTGTTCGCCCCTGTTCCGTTTTGCGTGACATTCTGGTCCATAAGATTTGTGAACTCCGACAGTTAAGATTAGCCC
>CAYMGO010000017.1:0-6488 GCA_964390015.1 uncultured Anaerolinea sp.
TTGCTCCCTTTTGTCAATATTTCCGTATAATATAAGGAGTATCTAACAATTATCAAGTTAGAAATTCATCATCGATAAAATGGAGGAATATGATGAGTGATTTATTAGAACGCGTTGTTGCACAACAGGACGCCCTGAAAAAGCTGATCGCGAAACTGCCGGGATTCAAAGGCTACTACGCCAGGGCTGACCGGCGTTCCGCGGATAAGCTGTTGCGTGAAACGATATCAGACAAGTTCCAGGTACAGTGGGCCCGGCTCTCAAGTATTCAGCGCGACCTGATCACAGGTGGACACCTGGACGTGCTGGATGAGGTCGAAGTTGGCGCCATCAGGCTTCGTCAGTTCATTGACAGGGTCAAAACGGCAGCCTACGGGTATTCGGGTTTATTTGACGCGGTGAAGGTTAACGAAGCGGAACTCGACAAGGTTTACCAATACGACCTGACGCTGATGGAGCTGGCGGATGAGGTTGCTGGAGCCGTTGACAACCTCGAGGCTTCAATCGGCAGTGATGGTTTCCCTGCGGCGATCCGCAACGTGAACCAGAAAGCCCAGGACTGCCTGGATGCGTTCAACCAGCGCTCTGAATTGTTCAAGTTCGGTGCATAATCAGACCATTTACTAAAAGGGAGTAATCAGATGGCTAGAATTTTTGATGTAGTTGAATATCCAAGCGAGATGACCGATGAGCTGGTGCACCGCTTCCCCGAAACTGGTGTGGCTGACCTGCGCATCGGTTCACAGATCATCGTGCGCGAATCACAGCGCGTGGTCTTTATGCGCGACGGGCACGCGCTGGATGTCTTCGGTCCAGGGCGGCACACCATTGTCACCGCCAACATCCCGCTGCTCATCAACCTGGTTGGCAAGGTGTTCAATGATCGTACACCGTTCACGGCAGAGGTCTATTATGTTTCGATGCGTGAATTTGTTGACCGTAAGTGGGGCACCCCGCAGCCGATCCTTGTGCGCAGCACAGGTGTAGGATTGGGTATCGCGCTTCTGCAGGGCTTTGGCACCTACAGCTTCCAGGTGGCAGACGCGCAGCAGTTCGTTACCCAGGTAGTGGGCGCGCAGGGGACCTACCGCATGGTGGATATTGAGAACCGTTTGCGCACCATGCTGCTCTCCAAGATCCAGGACCTGTTGGGAGAGACCGGCGGGACGAAGAATGTGCTGGAGATGATCGGTCTCACCGAGGAACTCGGCACTGGAGTGCGCGTAAAAGCACAGGATGACTTCGCTGCTTTAGGCTTGCTGCTTAAGAGTTTTTACATTGGCAGCCTCAAACCCTCCGACAAATCTGCAGAAGAATTGCGCGCCATGGGTGTGCTGGATATGGCAACCTACGCCCAATTGCAGGCTTCTGACGCGATGCGTGAAGCTGCGCGTAACGAAGGCGGCGGTGCAGGCCTCACCGCAGGCATCGGCGCCGGGTTGGGGATTGGCAATGTG
This sequence comes from uncultured Anaerolinea sp., assembly GCA_964390015.1. Lineage (GTDB taxonomy): Bacteria > Chloroflexota > Anaerolineae > Anaerolineales > Anaerolineaceae > UBA6107. The sequence continues at coordinate 1,458 of CAYMGO010000017.1, forward strand.
CTTTCGCAGTCACTGCAGGGAATCGGTACCAGCGGTCAGGCGGCAGGCGCAGCCGGAGCAGCACAAGGCGCGGCAGCGGGAATTCCCTCAGTGATGACACCGGCTGAAGCCGCGAGCGTCTTAAAGGTAGCTGAAGCGGATGTGCTGGCGGCTATCACCGCCGGTGACTTGAAAGCCAAGAAGATCGGTGAATCCTTCCGCATCAGCAAGGAATCGCTGGAAGAATTCCTCAAAGGTTAGCAAATTCCTGAAGTAGCCAAAAGCCCGGAGAAAGTATCCGGGCTTTTTTATTGCGGGTATAATTCTATGGGTTAAATTCAAAGTGATCCAGGTGGTGAAATGAAACTTCACGAGTACCAGGCAAAAAACCTGTACGCGAAATACAACATCCCGATTCCAAAAGGAAGAATAGCAGCCTCCGCAAGTGAAGCCCGCCGTTTATGCGAGGAACTTGGCGGCAAGGTGGTGATAAAAGCCCAGGTGCTGGTGGGTGGCCGTGGTAAAGCCGGCGGCATTCGGTTGGTTAAATCCCCGGAAGAAGCGGAAGAGGTGACCACGCAGATCCTCTCGATGAAGATCAAAGACCTGCCGGTGCGTAAAGTGCTGGTGGACGAAGCGGTTTCGATCAACAAAGAGATCTATCTGGGTATTACCAATGACCGCGTGGCGCAGAGACCGGTGCTTATTGCCTCCAGTGCCGGTGGGGTCGAAATTGAGGAGGTCGCCCGGAAAACACCAGGCAAGATCGCGAAAATGGAGGTCGACCCGTTATTGGGCTTGAGAGATTACCAGGTGCGTGATATCGCGCTGAGCATTGACCTTCCACGGCAGTACTGGCGAACGTTTGGTGAGATTATTTACGCGCTTTGGAAGGTTTACATAGATTGCGATGCGACACTGGCAGAGATCAACCCGCTGGTCACCACCTCTGAAAACAGGCTGGTCGCGCTGGACGCCAAGATCGACCTTGATGAAAACGCGTTGTTCCGGCATCCTGACCTGGCTGACCTGCGTGACATCGATGGCGAGGACTGGTCCGAGACACAGGGGCGGAAGTTTGGGGTTTCTTTTGTAAAGATGGACGGCAATATCGGCTGCATGGTCAACGGTGCGGGGCTGGCGATGGCGACAATGGATATCATCACCCATTACGGCGGTAAACCCGCGAACTTCCTGGACATTGGCGGCGGTGCCTCATCGGAGAAGGTGGCTGCGGCCATCAGGCTGATCCTGGCTGATAAGAATGTCAAGGCGATCCTCATCAACGTTTTCGGGGGTATTACCCGCTGTGATGAAGTAGCGGAAGGGCTGGTCAGCGCCTGTTCACAGGTCGCTAGCGATTTACCGATGGTGGTAAGACTGGTCGGGACGAATGAAGAGAAAGCCAGGCGCATCCTTGCCGGTGCTTCATTGGTCTATGCTGACTCGCTTGTTGAAGGGGCTCAGAAAGCGATCGGAATGGTTATTGAGGAGGCGGCGTGAGCATACTGGCAACGAGCAAAGTACGGCTGCTTGTGCAGGGAATAACCGGAAACGAGGGTCTCTTCCACACTCAGCAGATGATGTTTTACAATACCAACGTGGTGGCGGGTGTGAGCCCCGGTAAGGGCGGAGATTGGGTTCTTGAAGGCAAGGTTCCGGTATTTGATACCGTGAAGAACGCGGTCGAAGTGACAGGGGCAAACGCGACAGTTGTTTTCGTACCGGCGCGTTACACCGCGGATGCAATATACGAAGCGGTCGACGCCGGGATGGAGCTGGTGGTGTGCATAACCGAAGGTGTACCGGTGCTGGATATGATGCGGGTGAAGGAATACCTGAAGGGCAAGAAAACCAGGCTGATCGGACCAAATTGCCCCGGGCTATTGACACCCGGAGAAGTAAAGATTGGCATCATTCCGGGAAATATTTCAAAACCCGGGAATATCGGCGTAGTATCCCGCTCCGGAACGCTGACTTACGAAGTGCTTTACTCACTTTACAAGGCGAAGAAGGGAGTTTCCACCTGTGTTGGTATTGGGGGCGACCCGGTAAAGGGGATGAACTTCGTGGATGTGCTGGAATTATTTGAAGCCGATGCGAAGACCGACGCTGTGGTGATGATTGGTGAGATCGGCGGGAATGATGAAGAGTTAGCCGCGGAATTCATCAGCCGGCAAATGACCAAACCTGTCGCAGCTTTTATTGCCGGTATCTCAGCCCCGCCGGGCAAGCGCATGGGGCATGCCGGCGCCATAATCGAAGGCAGCAGTGGCAGCGCGGAAGGGAAGATTGAAAAGTTGAAATCAGTGGGGGTCAGGCTGGCGGATTACCCGGAACAGATCGCGTCATTAATATAAAACAGGAAGAGGTCAAAAGGCCTCTTCCTGAATTCTTACTAACTACTTCTTGTGGGTGTCAATATAACTGACTGCGTCCGCCACTGTCTTGATAGACCTGGCGTCTTCGTCGTTAATGTTAATTTCGAATTTCTCGCAGAAACCGTCGATCAGGAAGAACTGGTCCATTGAATCCGCTTTGAGGTCTTCAACGAAGCGGGTTTCTTCTTTGACTTCGGATGCGTCCACCTTTAAGACTTCGACAATCACTTCACGTACTTTTTCATATGTTTCACTCATCTCTAGAACCTCCTGGATGCGATTATTTGAATATAGGTGAATTGTAACTGACCTCAAGTAACTGTCAAGTACACTTATGATAAATTTTATCATTGGATTTGGTATACTCAATATGATGAACGGTACCGGAAAACGCAAAAACGAGCATATATCCATCAACCTGGAACAGGATGTCAGATCCGGACGCACGACGGGTTTTGAAGATTACGCGTTTATCCACCAGCCGCTGCCGGAATTGAACCTGGAGAAAATTGAAACCACGACAAAATTCCTGAGCAAGCCACTATCCTTGCCCTTGTTGATCTCATCGATGACTGGCGGCACCAGCAGAGGGGACCGCATCAACATGATCCTGGCGGAGGCTGCGCAAGCTGCTGGTATTGCCATGGGAGTGGGTTCTCAGCGGGCACAACTGGAAGGTCAGTCTAATACAATAAACCGCAATATACGAAAAATTGCAACAGGAATCCCACTGTATGCCAACGTAGGTGCAGTACAGCTGAATTATGGTTTACCAGTTTCGCAATACCAGCACGCGGTTGACATGATCGAAGCAGACGCGCTCATTCTCCATCTCAATCCATTGCAGGAAGCACTGCAACCCGAAGGACAAACGAATTTTTCGGGACTGGAAAAGAAGATCGCGGAGATCTGCAGCGTGGTTAAGGTTCCAGTGATCGTGAAAGAAGTAGGCTGGGGGATCAACCTGGAGACTGCGAAGCGACTTGCCAATATTGGTGTGGCTGCAATCGATGTAGCCGGGGCGGGGGGAACCTCATGGTCTGAAGTTGAGAAACATCGCAGCCGGGAAGATAAATATTATCGGATCGCCGCGAAATTCCGCAGCTGGGGAATCCCAACAACTGAGTGCATCCGGCAGGTCAGGCAGGGTTTACCGCAGATCCAGTTGATCGCCTCCGGGGGTGTGACCGGTGGAATGGAACTGGCGAAATCCATCGCATTAGGGGCGACCATTGGCGGCATAGCCCGACCGTTCCTCATCGCGGCTAACCAATCCACGGAGGCAGTGCTGGCTCTTGTTGAAGAAATCAGCCTGGAATTGCGCATCACCATGTTTGCCGCGGGAGCTGCAAATATTCAGGCTTTGACAAATACACCCCTGGTTCCCTTAGCGAAATAGACTATGGGTGAATCCCCATTGATTTCGAATTTCTGGAATATGTTGGATGAGGAGTTGGATTCCTGTATCGATAAGTACACGGAAAAAACTATCAAATCTTACGGGGAGATGATTCGATACCAGCTGGGATGGAATGGATTTGAATTCGAAAAATCGCTCAGCGGAAAACGGCTAAGACCAATTATTCTATTGCTTACAACCCACGCCTCAGGTGGAAACTGGCAAGAAGCGCTGCCAGCCGCGGCAGCGGTAGAACTGGTGCACAATTTCTCGCTTGTCCACGATGATATTCAGGATAAGAGTGACAAGCGCCGCGGGCGGGACACAGTTTGGGTCAAATGGGGTGAGGCGCAGGCGATCAACACCGGAGATGCCCTGCTCGCACTCGCCATCCTGGAGCTGCTCTCTATGCAGGCGCAGCAGGAATCAAGGCATGTGCTGGGAGCGGTACATATTTTGAACCAGGCAACCTTTGATCTGACCAAAGGCCAATTTCTCGATTTGACGCACGAAAAAGTTGAAGATGTCTCACTGCAATATTACTTTGAGATGGTGGAAGGAAAAACAGGCGCATTGTTTTCGGCCTGTTTCGCGATAGGCGCCTTGCTCTCAGGCAAGGAAGATAGTGAGATCCAAAAATACCTTGCCCTGGGTAGAAAATTGGGAATAGCTTTTCAGATCCAGGACGATCACCTGGGTATATGGGGACATGACGAAGCTACAGGAAAATCTTCAGAGGGGGATCTGGTCAGCAGGAAGAAAACTTTTCCTGTCCATTATGCCCTGGAAAACCTTCCTGATGTGCGTAAGTTCTGGATTGAGCACACGGTTTTCGACAGTGAGGATGTTTTATTGTTGAAAGAAAAACTTGAAAACGCTGGCGTTGATGAGATTACACTGAATGCAGCCAGCCGGTATTATGCTGAAAGTATAGAGGATTTCAAAGCCTTATTCACAGATACGCAACGTTCAGTAGAGTTAATGCAATTGATCGAGGGTCTTTTTTCCCGGGTGAGTTAATAATTCAATCCACGCGAACAGCGCTGGTGATCATCAGTCTCTCAGCGGCGGCTAGCGCCAGGGTTCGCAGCGTTCCTGGCAGGGTCAAGTTTGGGGCGATTTCTGCCAGGGGTAACAGCAGGTGATCGAATGTTGATACATCCGGATCGACAAGTGTGTTATTAACAGCAACAATATCCAGGTCGATGGTGCGGGGTGCATTCTTGTCTTCAGTGCGCACACGCCCCAAACTGGATTCGATAGCAGCGAGGA
>CAYMGO010000017.1:6588-21194 GCA_964390015.1 uncultured Anaerolinea sp.
GCAAAACGCACGGCGCCAGGTTTTTCCACTTTTACCCTGACGCTGCGCACACCATTTTCCTCTAGGCAAATTCCTGCGATATCTTCGGCCAGCGCTTCAACCGTGTAACGGCTGATCTTTTCTGTGTGTGCCAGAACTTTTTTCGCAACAGTTCGGTAGTTGACACTTTCGTTCACGTTATCCGAACGACCCGCGATCGAAGTGTCTGTATAAATGGTGATATTTACCAGGATATCCTGGGGTTGTTCGCGTTCGCGGTCTGATATACCAATGACACCACGGATCAACAGGTCTTCGATAAAAATTTCGTCCATTGCGTCTCCTTAAACGAGGTGGCGTCCGCCATCCAGGTGGATGACCTCGCCGGTGATGTACTCCGGTCCATCGAGAAGGAACAGAGCCGTACGGGTGTACTCATCAAGTTCAGCCCACCTTTTCTGTGGAACATTTTTTACCAGGTTTGGATCTTCAGGTTCGCCCACCGGTGGAAGGATCGCTCCAAGGGCGATGGCATTAACGTTGATCCGTGGGGCGAGCTGCAATGCGGTGGACTTTGTTAGCGCCACGAGACCGGCCTTGCTGATGGTGTACGGAAAGTGATCGCGTCCTGGGCGCAGCGCGCGCCAATCCACCAGGTTAAGAACCCTGCCAGGTTCAGCCAGGCAATATTGACGGGCAAAATTTTGCGTTAACAGGAATGGCGCAGTGAGGTTCACACGCAGATGTTCATCCCAAGCCGTTAGTGACGTATCCATGAACCCCATGGATTCAAATATGGATGCATTGTTGACCAATGCAAACAAGTTAGCAAGAGAAGCTGCTTTGGTAATCAGGAACTCCGCCTGAACTGCATCCCCCAGGTCAGCCTGCAACTGCCAGCTTTTGCGACCCATGGCATTAATTTGCTCAGATACCTCAGCTATTTCAGAAGACGAAGTGCGGTAATGGAGGATCAGATCCGCGCCATTTTCGGCACAGGCCAATGCCAGCGCTTTTCCCAGTCGGCGTGCGGCACCGGTGATCAAGATGGTTTTTCCCAGCATGCTCATTGTGAATTAATCCTATGAGGAAACGTTTAGTATGTCAAGGCAATTATATAAGGATATTGATAATAATGGACAAAAATAGTCCGATATAGTAAAATCTCTTGTAACATAGAAAGGAGCATTATGGAAAAGATCATTCTAAAAGTACCTGGAATCAGTTGCGGACATTGTGTTCACACCATCAAGATGGAACTGTCAGAATTGATGGGTGTAAGTGAAGTGGATGCGGATGTTGACACAAAACTGGTTACCGTTGAATTTGAATCGCCAGCTACTGAAGCGGCAATAACCGACCTGTTGCGAGAAATCAATTACCCGCCTGTGTAAGACTAGGTTCAGAAAGAGGATCATATGTCTGGTACCAAACAGGTGATTCTCCCCATCAGCGGAATGACGTGTGCAAATTGCGTTGCTACGGTGGAGCGAAACGTTAAAAAGCTTGATGGGGTAGAAGAGGCCACAGTCAACCTGGTGACTGAAAAGGCTACCGTTACCTATGACCCAGCCAGGCTTGACCTGGACAAGATATCAGAAAGAGTGATAAAAGCCGGTTATGGAATCGCCACCAGTGAAGTTGTTTTAATTGTTCCTCAGCTGAATGATCCCGGTGAAGCTTTAGCGATCGAAAAACGAATTCGAAAACTGGAAGGGGTCAGATCCGTTGCAGTTAACTTATCAAATTCACGCATACTCCTGTCCTACATTCCTACTGTGATCTCCAGAAGTGAACTGCTCAAAGCGATCAGCAGTATTGGGATTGCTGTAACCGCCCTGGATGATGACAGCGGTGAAGACGAATTATCCGCTAGGCAACGCGAAACAGACCAACAACGTCAATTGTTGATCACCGGCATGATATTGACAATCCCGATATTTCTACTCTCCATGGCGCGTGATTTAGGCTTTCTACCTTCCGCGCTCGCCGAGGCCAGGTGGCTTGATTTTCTCCTGCTGGCATTAGCGACCCCGGTACAATTTTACGTTGGCTGGCAATATTACCAGGGAGCTTATCGTTCACTGCGCGGTGGCTCGGCCAATATGGATGTGCTGATTGCACTGGGTTCGTCGGTCGCCTATTTTTACTCGATCCCGGTCGTCTTCGGTTTGTTACCCGGACACACCTATTTTGAAACCTCAGCGGTAATCATTACACTCGTGCGGCTTGGCAAATATCTCGAAACCAGGGCAAAAGGGAATACCAGCGCGGCCATAAAGAGGCTTCAAGCCTTGCGGGTAAAATCCGCCAGGGTGCTGCGGGAAGGCGTGGAAGTGGAAATTCCTCTCGAGGATGTAATTTTGGGGGATATTCTATTAGTTAAACCAGGTGAACGCATCCCGGTGGACGGGATCGTATTGGAAGGGATGACCGCGGTTGACGAATCCATGTTGAGTGGGGAGTCGATTCCGGTGGAAAAACAACCTGGTGATGAGATCAGCGGATCAACACTTAATAAATACGGATTGATCAGTATCAAGGCACTACGCGTGGGGAAGGATACCTTACTATCGCAGATAATCAGGCTGGTTGAACATGCCCAGGAAACCAAAGCGCCAATTCAAAAACTCGCAGACCAGATCTCAAGAGTATTTGTACCGATCGTTATCGCGGTAGCCGCATTGACATTCACGCTATGGCTGATTTTTGACCCTACGCCTGTTAGCACTCATGAGACGACCGGAATCACCCGTGCGTTGATCAATATGGTTGCCGTGCTGGTAATTGCCTGCCCGTGCGCCATGGGTCTGGCAACCCCGACTGCGATCATGGTCGGCACGGGGCGCGGTGCCGAGATGGGCATCCTGTTCAGGTCGGGAGAAGCACTGGAACGTGCCGGAAAAACGGATGTGGTCGTACTGGATAAGACCGGTACTATCACCAAAGGGCAACCACAAGTAACGGATATCATTTCTCTTGATCCCGGAACATCAAAAGAGAATCTGTTAAAGCTCGCAGCCAGTGTCGAGAAGGGAAGTGAACATCCGGTAGGAGAAGCTCTGATCGCTGCGGCCGGCAACATGGGAATGAACCTATCTGATCCCACGAACTTCAAGGCTGTCCCCGGTAAAGGGGTTGAAGCCGAGATTGATGGAATTCGAGTGTTCGTGGGTACGATTGATTTCCTGCGGGAATCAGGCTTCGATGTTGGTACGATGGAAGTCCAGACCATGGATTATCATCGGCAAGGGAAAACTACCATGGCGATAGCTACTGTAGACAAGGTTATTGGACTTATCGCGGTCGCCGATACGATCAGAGATCGATCCAGGGAGGCTGTGGCGGAATTGAAGCAGTTGGGATTACAGGTGATCATGTTGACAGGCGACAACCTATACACCGCGAATGAAATTGCCAGACAGGCTGGAATCGAGAATGTGATCGCTGGTGTTTTACCCGAAGGCAAGATCAAAGAGGTTCGCGGGCTACAGGAAGCTGGAAAAGTGGTCACGATGGTGGGTGATGGTATCAACGATGCGCCATCGCTCGCGCAGGCCGACCTGGGCATTGCGATCGGAACAGGTACGGATGTGGCTGTGGCGGCCGCACCTGTAACCCTCATCAGTAGTGATTTGATGGGTGTGGTAAAAGCGATAACGCTTTCACGCCGTATTTTGAAAACGATCCGGCAAAATCTGTTCTGGGCATTCTTTTACAATGTCATTCTAATTCCGGCTGCCGCTCTAGGATTTCTTAACCCCATGCTGGCTGCTGGGGCGATGGCTTTCAGCAGTGTTTTCGTGGTTACGAACAGCCTCAGGTTGAAGCGGGCATCGATATAGCGGAATTCGTTATAACTGGAACAACCGGACCGTAAGGAACCGGTTGTTTTTTTGCCAGATGGTAAAATACTCTAATGACTAGCGGAGGGAAGATGACGACAATTGAACAAAAAGCCATCAATACGATCAGGTTTCTTTCAGCAGACGGCGTACAAAAAGCAAATTCCGGTCATCCGGGGTTGCCCATGGGTACAGCTGCTATTGCTTATACTATCTGGGCAAAACATCTCAAGTTTGATGCGAGTGAACCCAACTGGTGGGACCGTGATCGGTTCATCCTCTCAGGCGGGCATGGTTCAATGTTGCTGTACAGCCTGCTCCATCTAACCGGGTTTGACCTTTCTTTGGATGAATTGAAGAATTTTAGACAGTGGGGATCGAAGACACCCGGACACCCGGAATTCGGGCATACCAGCGGTGTGGAAACCACCACCGGTCCACTTGGTCAGGGTTTTGCAAATGGTGTGGGAATGGCGCTGGCTGAAGCGATGCTTGCGAGTCGTTACAACCGCCGTGGGACCAGGCTTTTTGATCACTATGTGTACGCCATTGTCACCGACGGTGATCTGATGGAAGGTGTGAGTTCAGAAGCCGCATCACTGGCTGGACACTGGCAGCTGGGTAAGCTAATTTATTGCTATGACGATAACCGTATCAGTATCGATGGCTCAACTGACCTGGCGTTTACTGAAGAACGCGGGCATCGCTTTGAGTCGTACGGCTGGCAGGTCTTGTATGTTGACGATGGCAATGACGTCAGTAAGCTCGACCAGGCACTCAAATTGGCTAAGAAAGATCCAAGACCATCATTGATCGTTTGTCGTACCCACATTGGCTTCGGTTTACCCACGCGGCAGGATACTGCAAAGGCGCACGGTGAACCGCCCGGTGTGGATGAACTGCGCGGTGCAAAAGAAAAGCTTGGCTGGCCGCTGGAACCGGATTTCTACATTCCCCCGGATGTTCGCGAGCATTTCCTGAATATCACGCGACGGAGTGCTGATAAAGCGCAAAAGTGGCGTGTGTTGGCAGGGGAGTATGCCAGGGAATTCCCTGAAGCCTGGAAAGAACTAGTAAATCGCATGACCGGGAAATTAACCAGGAGCTGGATGTCGAAACTCCCGCAATTTCCGGCTGATTCAAAGGGAATGGCAACAAGGGCAGCTTCAGGGCAGGTGCTCAACGCAATCGCCGATGTGTTGCCACAAGTGGTCGGAGGTTCCGCTGATTTGACGCCATCAAACAACACGTGGCTTAAAAACAGTTCTGCATTCCAGAAAGGGAATCACGAAGGACGATACCTTCATTTTGGTGTTCGTGAACACGGCATGGGTGCCATTGTAAATGGATTGGCTTACCACGGTGGATTCGTGCCTTATGGAGCAACATTTTTGATATTTACAGATTACATGCGTGGTGCGATCCGCCTCTCGGCACTGTCTAACTTGCAAAGCGTGTGGGTGATGACGCACGACAGCATCGGACTGGGAGAAGATGGCCCAACACACCAGCCGGTTGAACACCTGGCTTCTCTAAGGGCTATCCCCAATATTGTTGTCATCCGTCCGGCAGATGCCAACGAGACCCGTGAAGCCTGGCGAACCGCCATAAACAGAAAAAAAGGCCCGACGCTGCTTGCATTGACACGACAGGCGGTGCCTACGCTGGACAGGAAGGTTTACGGTAGCGAGATTGGATTATTGAAGGGGGCTTACGTGTTGGCAGATATTGGTGAAGGGTCGACCCCGGAGATCATATTGATGGCATCAGGTTCAGAAGTAAGCCTGATCCTTGCCGCCGGGCAACGACTGGCAGCTGAAAACCACCGTGTGCGGTTGGTCTCATTTCCCAGTTGGGAATTGTTCGAAGGCTCATCAGAAGAATACCAGGAATCAGTGCTTCCAAAGCAGGTAAAAAATCGTCTGGCAGTTGAAATGGGCGTGGGACAGGGATGGCATAAATGGGTTGGAGAAATTGGAAAAGTCCTCAGCATCGAGACATTCGGCGCTTCTGCGCCTTATAAAAAATTAATGGAACAATACAAGTTCACAGCGGAAGACGTTTACGCTGCGGCAAAAAAAATACTGGAAAAATGAGGTAGCCATGCGCATAGCAATAGCAGCAGATCATGCAGGTTTCACAATCAAGGACGAGGTGATCAATTTCGTCCAGGCAGCGGGGCACGACGTGCTCGACCTGGGAACTTACAATCAGGAACCAGTTGATTATCCTGATTACGCGGCGAAAGTGGGGAAGGCCATACAGGACAAACAATCAGAGAGAGGGATTGTCATCTGCGGATCGGGTGTCGGCGCCTGCATCGCCGCCAATAAGGTAAAGGGTGTTTACGCCTGTGTTTGCCACGACACCTATTCAGCACACCAGGGGGTGGAGCATGACAATATGAATGTTCTCTGCCTTGGCAGCAGGATCGTTGGCATTGAATTGGTCAAAGAAATTGTAACAGCATTCCTGGCTGCGAAATTCATTGACAATGGCAGGTTTTTACGGAGGATAGAGAAGATTTACCAACTTGAAAAATGCGGTGAAATTCAATCATAAAATCTGGAAAAGGTTGCCTCAAATGACCATAATTCATGAAATAAACAGGACAGGCCAATCTCTGTGGTACGACAATATTGAGCGCGTGAAACTGCTTGATGGCAGCCTCGCAGCGATGATTAATAATGGAAGCATCAGAGGTATCACCTCAAACCCCAGTATTTTTCAAAAAGCTATTTCAACCTCAAAAGATTACGATGTGACTCTCAAATCCATGGCCTGGGCGGGACTGAACAGTGAGCAGATCTTCTGGCAATTGGCTGTTGAGGACATTCAGAAGGCTGCGCATCTCTTCCTGCCGCTTTATAAGGATTCAGGCGGCGCGGATGGATTTGTAAGCCTGGAAGTTAGCCCGCTCATCGCGCACGATACAGAAAGGACAATTGAAGAGGCCGCCAGGCTCTGGCAGAGGGTGAACATGCCCAACCTGATGATCAAAATTCCGGCTACCAGGGAAGGCATTCCGGCGATCAGGAAAAGCATAGCAGATGGTCTCAATATTAATGTGACGTTGATCTTTTCAATTGAACGATACCTCGCAGTCATGGACGCTTACATTGCGGGGTTGGAGGATAGGCTGCGCCTCGGCAAACCCATCAACCAAATTTCTTCGGTGGCTTCCTTTTTTGTTTCACGGATCGATACCAGCATTGACAAAGCGCTGCAGGAAAGAGTGGGCGAAGGTAAAATTTCGAACCGTGAATTCACTACCCTTGCCGGAAAAGCGGCCATTTCTAACGCGCGCATGGCTTACAAGGAATTTGAAGCAGTATTTTCTGCTGAGAGATTCAAAGTACTGGAGAGAAACGGTGCCAGACTTCAGAGACCTTTGTGGGCATCCACCAGTACCAAAAATGCGTCTTATCGTGATGTCATTTACGTAGAAGAACTTATCGCTCCTAATTCGGTGAACACAGTTCCACCAGCCACGCTTGATGCCTTTCTTGACCATGGTGTAGTGGTGGTCAAAATCCACGAAGGTCTTGTTGATGCTCAGAATATGTTCAAGCAGCTGGAAAGCCTGGGAATTTCCATCGACCAGGTAACAAACCAGCTCGAAAATGATGGGGTTAAATCTTTCGCTGATGCCTACATTGCATTATTGGAAGCGGTAGAAAAGAGAAGAATTTCAGCCATTACTGAGATCGCGTCATTACACGAACCTGTTGTGAAAATGGTCAGTGAGTTGAAAAAAACAGGTTTCAGTCAACGATTACATCAAAAAGACCCCTCTCTTTGGACGAAAGATCCGCAAGGACAGGCAGAGATCAGGGTGCGCATGGATTGGCTGGAGACTCCGTTTGAGACTAGCGAAAATCCGCCTGGCTATGCCGGCCTCGGCACGGAATTCCAACATGACGGTTTTACCCAAGCCGTGCTGCTGGGAATGGGCGGTTCATCGCTGGCTCCTGAAGTAATGAGCAGAATAGCGGCAGCAGATAAGCCTGTCGCTGGTCTGAAGCTTTCAATATTGGATTCTACTGACCCATTGCAAGTGAAGGCGATAAGTGATAATTCACCAGCACTGCAAACAATTTATATTGTTGCCAGTAAATCGGGATCAACAGGCGAGATCAACGCGTTTTTTGAGTATTTCTGGAAAAGGACGGTGGACGCTGGCAATGTCAACCCAGGCCGGCAGTTCATCGCAATCACTGACCCTGGAACCAGGTTGGAAAAACTGGCCAAAGAAAGGGGTTTTCGAGCGGTTTATAACGCAGACCCGCAGGTTGGCGGAAGAAATTCTGCGCTCACGGCTTTTGGGCTTGTTCCAGCCGCAATGATGGGATTAAACCTGAATGGAATTATCGCGAATGCTGTAAATATGGCGCAGCTATGCCAGCCACAACAGCCTATTGAAGCCAACCCCGGTATCGTTCTGGGAGCGATCGTTGGGACGGCGGCTGTGAACGGAAAAGATAAGGTAACGCTGATCACTGAGGGTAAGTGGGTTGCTTTTGGTGACTGGCTGGAACAGCTGATCGCGGAAAGCAGCGGCAAAGACGGTAAGGGCATTGTGCCAGTGACCGGTGAACCTGAATTAGACGTTAAGAATTACGCAGCTGACAGGCTTTTTGTGTACCTGGAAAGTGACCAATCACGAGGGCAATTTGTCGAATCTCTAAAAAAGACCGGACACCCGGTTCTTACTCTCCACATTGATCAGGATAATGATCTGGCCGGCCAATTCTACCTCTGGGAGGTCGCGGTATCCACAGCGTGCAGTATCCTCGGAGTGAATTCGTTTGACCAGCCGGATGTACAGGACGCAAAGCTGCGCACGCTGGCCGGGTTGGAAGGTTACCGAAAAACCGGAAGTTTGCCTCAAACAAAAACAGGAGCGAGGTTTACAAGAGCGAGCATCCTTGGGGAGCTTGAACCTGGCGCGGGGAAAGGAAATGATCTGGAAACTTTCATCGAGGAAACGATCTCCAGCAATAGAAATGCCACTGAATACGTCGCGATCAATGCCTTCTTACCGAAAAACCCTGAAAACGAAACGCTGCTACAGGAATTTCGGAAAAAGATAGGAAATAAATTTCACCTTGCCACCACATTGGGTTTTGGTCCAAGGTACCTGCATTCCACCGGTCAGCTGCACAAAGGTGGTGCGAATACAGGATTTTTCCTCCTGATCACTGCGCAAAGGCAGGAAGACCTGGAAATACCAGGTCAGGGAGTGAGCTTTGGTGTGATGCAACGTGCTCAGGCAATCGGAGACCTGCAGGCACTACAGGCAAACGGTCGTAAGGTGCTGTGGGTTGACCTGGATGAACCCGATCCGAAGATCCTGCTGCAGGACTAATAGAAGAAATTTTACGCAAATAGAGCGGGTAAAAAAGAATCCCCGCTCTATTTCTTTAATTCAAATTCAAGAAAATACACGGAACAAGGTTTTAGAACAATTCGATAGTCTCCGTCAATAATTCTTGGTGAGGGGGCATCTGAAATACTGATTCTGTTGGGATGGGCAAAATCGTTGAATGAGCCCGGTGAAGAGGCGCTGATGTGCAGCGCGTTTGCTGCTTTACTGATTACACCATTCAGGCGGATAGTGACCTCTAGACGGTTGATTGGATAGCGGTTGACCAGGATAAGGGTTAGCGTCTTGCCATCTTCACTGACTGTAGCCAGCTCATCCAGATACGGTACATCGTGATGAGCGCTCATATTGTTGGATATTTGGACCGAATCGAAGGTTTCGCTCTGGCTTTGAGTTTGGATCAGATTACTCTGCATCTGGTTGAAGAGCACAAACGGATAGAAAAGCGCGGTTGCTACAGCCTTGGTGGCACCAGTGTAAATTAGTGGAAGTACATTTACCAGTTGGGCAAGGTTGGCCATACCAACGGTTCGGAAGTGTTTATAAAACATGATCAGCGTGGAAGCGATGTACAGCGAATCTCTCAATGTGTAAGTGACGTTGTGCATGCTCACGTTCTTTTCGCGAGGTGGCAGCCACAGGTTCCATTCGTCCACAGCCTGCAGAATCTGCTTTTCAGGGGAATATGTAGTTATCTGTTTTTCAACGCGATCGAGGATCATTCTTAGATCCAACGGCGCGGCGCAAACCGCATGATAAAGCTCACCAGGATCATAATTCTCTCGCCAGTCTTCTTTATCTGGCTGGTAGATGTGCCAGGAAATATAATCGATCTTTCCAGCCAGATTTTCCAGAACGATCCTGTTCCAGACAGCAGCCTCATCATTGGGGTCGTCTGTCAGAGGGCTATTGCCAACAGCGACTATCTTGATGGTAGGGTCGATCGCTCTCATTGCATCGATGAACCTGGAAGCCCGCCTGGCATACGCCTGCGCGTTCGTTGTACCGATTTGCCAGGGTCCCCAGACCTCATTTCCTACTCCCCAGTATTTCACGTTGTAAGGCGCGGGGTGTCCGTTTGCGGCACGCCTGGCACCTTGCTCAGTTTCCACCGGGCTGTTGCAATAGGATACCCAGCGGGCAGCTTCTTCAGCACTTCCTGAACCATCGTTTACAACGAGCAGGGGTTCTGTACCGATCAATTCACAAAAAGTAAGGAATTCATCTGTTCCCACCCTGTTGGATTCCTCCGCCTGCCAGGCGGCATCATGCCGGGTCGGTCGCTTTGCAACCGGACCAATTCCGTCCTCCCAATGGTATCCGCTGGCGAAGTTACCGCCAGGATAGCGGATAAGTGGGGGATTCAACTGCCTGATGAGGTCAAGCGTGTCTTCGCGCAATTTCATTCCATCGGCGGTCCATATGCCGTCGTAAACGCAACGTTCAAGATGTTCAACAAACTGTCCAAGGATGAATGAAGAAGCAGAACCAAGTCTCTGATGAGGGTGGATGGTTAATTCAGCCTTCTTGAGCGGTTTAAGATAGGAGAAAATCAATGGTTTCAGCTCTTTGGGTTTTCGAACGATTTTTCCGGAATTAAGGCAGAAATCGATTTCACCCACCTCCTTGGTCATCGCGTTAACGTAAACGGGGGCTCCACCTGCAGCGATGAAGGACTCGATCGTTATCTCTATTCCCACGGGCAGGGGCATAGGATTGGCTGGATTTACATCATTTCCAGTGAGGGGTGGTTGTCCTTCTACCGTAATCAGGATGTCACCCGGCGGGACAGCTTTTTCACTGACACGTAAACTGAACGTCGAGATCACAGCAGGGGCGAAACTATTCATGATCTTGAATCGGAAGCCGGCTGTGGTTTCTCGATAACTGCCTGGAACGATCAATTTATTAAGAATGAATTCAGGGATAGCCATGGTCGCCTCATGAAGTTGTTTTATTCGATTTTTTAATCTTAAGGATAGGGATCATCGCCAGCAGCGTGGCAATACCCGCAACCTGAAAAATTAAGGACGTGGGAATGAAGGCTTCCTTGCCATCGAGAATGGTGTGGATGCCAAAGGTGGTGGTCAGCCAGCTGCCAAGTAATGGACCTGGCACCATGGTGAAAGCGACTGAAAAGAGGATGACGTAACCGCCGAACTGCCCTCTCTTGTCCTCCGGGAACAGGTCTTTGCTCCACGCGGAAACGGCAATCGTCCATGCACTGATGGGGGCGAGCCAGAGAATGCCGGTGAGGATGAGTGCTACAAACGACCTGGAAAGAGAAAAGGCGATCAAGCCAACCATCTCGGCGAGGATGGCCAGAAGTGCCACATTGCGGCGACCCCAACGATCGGTGAGCAAACCTAACGGGTAGGCTGTGGCGATACCACCCAGCAGAATGGCGAGGAAGATGATGATCGAAGCCTGCACAGTTTCGATCTTGAGATAGTGTGTAATGTAGATAAGTAAATACGGAAAGAAGATCTGTTGAGCAATCCCCCACAGGGTGATGGCAATGAGCAGGTAAAGCAGGTCTTTCTGGTTGCTGAGTGAGCTCCACCTAAAGGTGTTAAGTATGCTCTGGATATAGCTTTCAGTGGGTTTCTCAAGTTTGGATTTAGGTTCCTGGAGCAGGAGTGACGAGACCAGGCCAAGGAGGAAAACCATTCCCCCAACAATATAAAAGAATGGGAAATAACCCACCGCATCGATTATCAGCCCTGCCCCTCCATAAACAAAGAGGAGTGCCACCCAGGTGAGGATCTCAAGCACTCCCATCACCTTACCGCGGTTCTCAACTGTTGTGATGTCAGCGACGTAAGCATGAAAAACTGAATCGTTGGCGCTTGAGCCAAAGAAAGTCATGATGCAGTCAAACAAAATGGCCATAAAAACGGCAATTCCGATCGGGTGAAAGTAGGCCGCAGTTGGAAAGAGCGCGGTGGTGACACCCCAACCGAGGTAACCAATCAGGAGAAATGGTTTACGACCCCAGCGGAATCTCACACGGTCGCTCAGGGCGCCTACAAAGATAGATGCCAGAGTAGCTGTAATTGCGCTGGCAGCCACCATCCACGAGATAGGGCGCGGATCCGGTGAAATGTTGTTGTAGATGAATGTGTTGAAAAATTGGTTTTCAACTCCCCAGGCGAGCGAACCAAGGAATCCCAGGATGATGATGGCTGTCCATGTGCGTTTTGTTAACATTGTTCCTCCAGGAATCCACGCGTAATTAGTAAACGTCTCAGTAGGTATATTAATCCATAAATACCCATTTTAACGCTTCGCTAATTTTATATCTACTTGTGTTTGTGGGTGTTAATAATGTGAAATCATCACAATTAATCAGAGTATAATTGCGGTTTCGGATGTCCGTCAGCGTAAAAAAATTTATCAATGTAAATTACAGGACCTAGTGAGGTAGATATGGATATTTTTGAAAAGTGTTACGCTTTCACAGCTGCAAAAGAGGCGATGGCTTCAGGTTTTTATCCCTATTTTATTCCCCTTAATGAAAATGAAGGAACCGAGGTAGTTTACCAGGGAAAACGGCTGATAATGATCGGCTCAAACAATTATTTAGGTCTCACAACACATCCAAAGGTGAGGGAAGCCGCGATCGAAGCCGTCAAGCGTTACGGCACCAGCTGTACAGGTTCTCGTTTTTTGAATGGCACACTTGCACTTCATGAGCAATTGGAAGAGGAATTGGCGGAATGGGTAGGCAAAGAAGCCGCCCTGGTTTTTTCAACCGGCATGCAGACCAACCTGGGGACGATCAGCGCACTGGTGGGACGGGATGATGTTGTCATTTTAGATAAAGACGATCATGCCAGTATTGTGGATGGCGCCAGGCTCGGGTATGGGAAGATTGAACGCTTCAGACACAATGATATGGATCACCTTGAACGTGTCTTGCGCTCTATTCCTGATACCGCCGGCAAACTTTTAGTTGTCGACGGTCTGTTCAGCATGGAAGGGGACCTGGCCCCGCTTCCGGAACTGTCGAAACTGGCAAAGAAGTACAACGCGCGGTTGATGGTGGACGATGCACACGGCATGGGTGTTATGGGGGAAGGACACGGTACCGCCGCGCATTTTGGTGTAACCGAAGATGTTGACCTGATCATGTCCACTTTTAGTAAATCGTTTGCCTCGCTGGGAGGGTTCATCGCTGGCGACGAAAAAACGATCCACTATATCAAACATTCTGCCAGGGCATTGATCTTCAGCGCCAGCATCCCACCGGCGAACGCAGCTGCAGCACTGGCGGCTCTGCATGTGATGCGTGAGGAGCCGGAACGGAGCAGGAATGTACGATTAGTCGCAGATCGGATGAGGGCGGGTTTTTCTCAACTTGGATTTAATATCGGAAATTCAATCACACCGGTAGTGCCGATCATCATAGGCAGCGACGACAAAACTTTTATCACCTGGAAGATGCTGTTTGAAAATGGGGTATTTGTTAACCCGGTGATCTCTCCGGCAGTCACACCCGGGAGGCAGCTGCTCAGAACCAGTTACATGGCAACGCACACTGTTGAGCAGATGGATAAAGTCCTTGAAATCTTCTCAATGGTAGGGAAAAAAGTTGGACTGATTTAATGGGCAGAGGCCTGTTATGGGCCTCTGATTTTCTCTAATGGATTGTTGAATATTCCTGATGATGCTCAGAACCAGTTTCTCTTGCGGAAATAGAGGAGCATACCGATACCCAGCACAAGTAAAATTGCACAGGTAATTAGAAAGCCATTTGTGGATTGGGTACCAGGGATGTTCAGAAAATTCATTCCAAACGCACCGGTGATAAATGATAATGGTAGGAAAACGGTTGAAACGATCGTGAGTGCTTTCATGATTTCATTCAACCGCAGGCTGGTGGAATTCAAATAAATATCCAGCGCGCCGGAGACGATGTCCCGGATGATATCAGCGAGGTCCTGGATGCGCACCAGGTGATCGTAGATATCACGGAAATAGATCAGGCTTTGGGTATCAATTTGCGAAAACTCATCCCTTGAAAGGCGGTTCATTACCTCACGCTGTGGAGCAATAATCCTTCTGAGGGACATGATGCTGTGTTTGGGTGAAAGCAGTCGCTGTAACGTTTTTGGTGTCGGTTTTTCCATGACGCTGTCTTCGATCCATTCCACTTCGGACTCCATGCGATCGATTAGAGGCATGTACTCATCGACAACCGTGTCCAAAATTGTGTGACACAAAAAGTCCGGGCCGTTATTTGAGATGCGGCTATCCCGGCGTATGAGCTCCCACGTCTTATCGATCGCCGGCATCTCTGCGTCGGTAAAACATGTTACAAGAAAATTTTCACCAAGGAAAAGATCAAGTTCTAGCGGATCAAGTTGGTCAAGGTGCTCATCCGTCCTGATGGC
>CAYMGO010000017.1:21294-33618 GCA_964390015.1 uncultured Anaerolinea sp.
TCAGAAGAGACCCCAATCTCCACCCAATCCTTCTTCCATCATGGAGAAATCCCAGGGTTCCAGACCGAAATCGATGCCAACCTCTCTTTCAAGTATTTGTTCAGCTTTCTGACGCGTGGATTCGAGCATCGCTGGTCCGTACGGGCAAAATGGCGTCGTCAGGATCATTTTGATAACGGCACCTTCGGAATCAATTTTTACGTTGCGGATCAAACCAAGCTGCAGAATGTTCAAACCCAATTCTGGGTCCAGGATCTCGCTGAGACCCTTTCTTAGCTGGTCGCTAAGTTCAGGATGCGTGGTTTCTGACTCCCACGCGGGACGGTTTGTGCCGGGAATCGGTTTGTCGGTCATTTTGTTGGCTCCATTTCATTTTGAAGGATCATGTATGAACAGTGGTTATCACCGGAAAGGATGCATTGAACCTTATCAACCGGTGTCGCCAGCAGGTTGCTGAAAATGGTCCGATCGATGGTGCATACTTCCGGGTGTTTTTGGCTGATGTGGTAAAAAGGGCAGGCGACTTCATGGATGACATAATCAGAGCCCTGTTTTTCCCACTCAATAACGAACCCCTCCCTGGCCAGATAATCCTGGATGAAATCCAGTTTTTTTTCAAAAGACAGGTTTTTTATTTTAGTCGCCTGGTCACCGGTAATCTCAAGGGCAATTTGAACAAATATTTTATCCAGTTCCTTTTTTGGCAGGCTATGCTTTATTTGTCCGAGCAACTGGTTGACCAGCCTGAGATACCGTGTCGGAAAAAGCTCAGCGCCGCGGTCAGTAAGCATATAAACGAGCCGCGGGCGGCCAACGCCGTGCCTCTCTTCCTGTGACTGCACCAGGTTATCTGCCTGCAGGCTGGTTAGGTGATGCCGCACCGATACTGAATTGATATCTACGGCTTCCGCAAGGTCGCTGATCGTTGAATTTGGGTTCATTAGTAAGGTTTGAAGAATTCTATCTCTTGTGCTTTTCATGCTGCTCCTGTTTATTCCATTTGAACCAATAATATAAATTAATTACTTGATAAATATCGATAATATTATACCGCAATTATTTGAATAAATAAGATAAATATGGTAAATATTGACTGGGAAACCTGAATGTGCTATAATCACCGCGGTTAGCGGATAATTAAGAAAAAAGTTAATATTATCTAATAAAATAACGCGCCTGGAGAACAAGAAATGTCAGAACTGAAAATCATGGACCTGCACGTTAGCATCGGAGAAAAAGAGATCCTGAAAGGGGTTACCCTGTCCATCGCTCAGGGTCAGGTTCATGCCATAATGGGACCAAACGGGACGGGAAAATCGACGCTGGCCTATACATTGATGGGACATCCTAATTACGCCGTAACCAGCGGTACCGCAACATTCAAAGATGAGAACCTTTTTGACCTGGCTACTGATGAACGCTCCAGGTTGGGTTTATTTCTGGCATTCCAATATCCGGTTGCCATACCGGGCGTCACGGTGGCAAATTTCCTGCGCACCGCAGTTAATGCCAGACGCAAAGCAATCAACCCTGCGGATAAGGGCATTCCCATACTCGAATTCAGAAATCTCTTAAAAGAAAAAATGGCCTTGTTAAAAATGGATCCATCGTTTGCTGGTCGATACTTGAACGAAGGTTTTTCGGGTGGAGAAAAGAAACGGGCAGAGGTACTGCAGATGGCAGTACTTCAACCAGAGATCGCAATTCTAGACGAAACCGACTCCGGTTTGGATATAGACGCATTAAAGGTCGTGTCTGAAGGTGTTAATTTGCTCAAGGAACAAAACGTAGGCGTCTTATTGATCACGCACTACCAGCGCATGCTGAACTACGTTAAACCGGATTTTGTGCATGTGATGATGGGCGGGAAAATCGTCGAATCAGGAGGGGCAGACCTCGCGCTGCACCTGGAAGAACATGGATACGACTGGGTCAGGGAAAAGTACGAGAATGTTCACAATGGTAAGTAAATCGTTGTAAGGTACAGGAGTCTGCAATGAGCGACGCGCAGAAACATGAATTTTTCGATAAATTAGGTGAATACCAGTACGGGTTTAAAGACCCGGATACTTACGTTTACCGGTCAGAAAAAGGGCTTAGCGAAGAAGTCGTACGAAAAATTTCGATTATGAAACAAGAACCTCAATGGATGCTTGAGTTCAGATTGAAGGCACTGGAGCATTATGTAAAACGCCCAATGCCTACCTGGGGAGCCGATCTATCAGACCTCGACCTCGACGACATCTATTATTACGTTAGACCATCTGAGTCCAGTGGAAAAAGCTGGGATGAGGTTCCTGAGACCATAAAGAACACTTTTGACAAGCTTGGTATCCCTGAAGCGGAGCAAAAATTCCTGGCAGGTGTCGGTGCGCAATACGAATCTGAAATGGTCTACCACAGCATCCAGGAGAGCCTGGAAAAGCAGGGTGTCATCTTTTTATCCATCGAGGATGGTTTGAAACAGCACCCTGACCTATTCAAAGAATACTTTGGCACTGTAATCCCGATTGAGGATAATAAGTTCGCTGCGCTAAACTCAGCAGTGTGGTCAGGTGGTTCATTTGTATACGTACCAAAAGGTGTGACCATAGAATTACCGCTGCAGGCTTATTTCAGGCTAAACGTGGCGAACATCGGTCAGTTCGAAAGATCTCTGATTATCGCTGACGAAGGATCACGGGTGCACTACGTAGAAGGATGCACAGCACCGCAATATACCACGAACTCATTCCACAGCGGTGTTATTGAGATCGTGGTGAAAAAGGGCGCCCGGGTCAGGTATACAACCATACAAAACTGGTCCACCAATGTTTACAACCTGGTAACCCAAAGGGCAAAGGTGGAAGAAAACGGCACAATGGAATGGGTGGATTGCAACCTGGGTTCAAAAGTCACCATGAAATATCCTTCGGCTTACCTGATGGGACCCGGCGCGCATGGTGAGATTCTCTCTGTGGCGTTTGCCAGCAAGGGTCAGCAGCAGGATGCTGGTGGCAAGGTGATCCATTTTGCGCCAAATACGAGCTCAAAAATCACTTCCAAGTCCATTAGCAAAGATGGCGGGAGATCTTCATATCGAGGTTTGTTGAAGGTATTCAAAGGTGCCACAAACGTCAAATCTAATGTAGCCTGTGATGCACTGTTACTCGATCCGGCTTCGCGCTCTGATACGTACCCCACTATTGAGGTCGATGAAGAGGATGTATCAATAGGGCACGAGGCTTCAGTTTCAAAGATAGGTGAAGAACAGCTCTTCTACCTGATGAGCCGCGGTATGAGCCAGGAGGACGCAACGACAATGGTGGTATCAGGGTTCATCGAACCACTTGTAAAGGAACTGCCGATGGAATACGCGGTTGAAATGAACCGTTTGATCCAACTACAAATGGAAGGCTCTGTCGGGTAATTCGCCGGCTGGTTAATGGACAAGGTCAATGACTGAAAATATTATCACCATCAATAAACGCTCAAGACAGAATCGCGGTTCGCAGCCTGATTTGAGTGTGCACCCAGAGATACAAGACACCCGAGAAAGTGTGAGGAATTACCGCGCGCATGCCTGGAAAACTTATCAGAGTTCAGATATTCCAGACAGCACTCAGGAGGATTGGCGAAGGACGAGTTTGAGTGGTGTCGATTTTTCCGCGTTCAGGTTGATCGATCCAAATGAGTACTCTTACGAAGGTTTTCCAGAATACTTTGAAACGCCTGTCGTTGGCAACCAGAACGGTGGAACAATCATGCTTTCACCAGTTGATTCAACTATAAAAATTGAAGATTCCCTGGTCGCTCAAGGTGTTGTTTTTGACACATTGAATAATGTCGCACAAAACAATCCTGACCTTCTTGATAAAGTATTGGCGCGGGTCGAGACTGACAAAATGAACAAATTTTCAGCACTCACCGGGGCTGTCGATTTCAAGGGTATTTTGCTTTATGTTCCAAGGAGCGTCACGATCGAATTCCCATTACAGAGCCTCTTCTGGGCTCCAGGTGAAGGGTATCTGCACTCGCTGCACATCTTCATTTTTCTCGAAGAAGGCGCATCTGTAACCTATGTCCACGAATCCTCATCCCCAAATAATGAGACAGCGGAGACACTTCATGCCGGATTGTTCGATGTGTATGTCGGACCAGGTGCTCATCTGAACTTTGTTGAACTGCAATCGTGGGGTGAGAATGTGGTCAATTTCACCAGCGAAAATGTTCAAGTGGACCGTGATGGCAGCGTAGATTGGATATTTGGCGCGCTTGGTAGTAAGCTTACCAAGAATTACTCAAACCTGAGCATGATAGGTAAAGGTGCCACAGGAAAAATGTCGGGGTTCTATTTCACCGACAACAAGCAGCACCTGGACCATGATACTCAGCAGAATCATCTTGCCCCAAACACCACTAGCGACCTGCTCTTTAAGGGAGCGCTGCTGGAGCAGAGCCGCTCCGTGTGGCAGGGAATGATCTACGTGGCGCCTGAAGCCAGTAAAACAGATGGTTACCAGGCAAACCGCAACCTGGTATTGAGCAAACAGGCGCGCGCTGATTCAATACCGGGATTGGAAATACTGACGGATGATGTGCGCTGCACACACGGGGCGACTGTCGGAAAAATCGATGAAGAGCAGGTTTTTTACCTGTTGAGCCGTGGCTTGAAGCGGGAGGATGCTGAAAGGCTGATCGTGGAGGGTTTCTTTGACCCGATCATGCAGAGAATTCCTTTTGAGGGAGTTCGAAACCGATTTCAAAATGCAATCAAGGAGAAAATGGAGCACATCCGGTAGGCAATCAAATTTAGCCGGTGTGATAGAATGATATGATAAATTCAATACGAAAAAACAAGGATGGTCAAAAGATGCGCGCTGTGCCATTCATGAAACCACCGGACCAGGAATATGAATACCAGGTTGGAGATACCGTTGAGGTTCTCTGTGATCACGAAAAGGGCGGGGAGAGGATCAGGGGCTGGTTGAAGGGTATTGTGGTACAGGTAGACCCCAAGATGGTCGCTGTTCAATTCCGGTCAAATGTGTTCCTGACGGACGGATGGATGGTGCCTGACCATATTCTGTGGTTTCCACAAAAATCATCCAATATCAGGGTTCCTGTAAAAAAGAACAAATTGGATGTATTGAAAAACCTATAGACTGAGACTCGATGACTAACGCAAGAAACCTCAATTTCAGCATAAACCGCTGCAAAGACGATTTTCCGGTTCTGAAACGCGAAGTCAAACCGGGTATTCGGCTTGTTTATTTAGACTCAGCCGCAACCTCGCAGAAACCGGAGAGCGTTCTGCTGGCGATGGATGCATACTACCGCAATGTGAACGCAAATATTCACAGGGGTGTGCACACACTGGCCGAAGAAGCAACGGCCGAATATGAAGGTGCGAGAAGTAGGATCGCCGCCTTCATTGGTGCAAAAGATCACCAGGAACTCATCTTCACCCGTAATACCACAGAATCGATCAACCTGGTCGCGCAAACCTGGGGACGATCGAACCTCAAAACAGGTGACGTGGTCATCCTGACAGAGATGGAACACCACTCCAACCTGGTGCCGTGGCAGATGCTCGCTGCTGAAAAGAATCTGCGGCTGGAATTTATACCGGTGGACGATAACGGCGAACTGGACCTCAGGTATTATCGACAATTACTGGAACTTGAACCCAAACTGGTCTCCTTTATGCACATGTCCAACGTGTTGGGAACGATCAACCCGGCAAAAGAGATCATCCGAATGGCGAAAAGAGCAGGTGCAGTTACTCTGGTGGACGCGGCGCAATCGGTCCCCCATTTTTCTGTAAACGTAAAGGAACTCGATGCTGATTTTGTGGCATTTTCTGCTCACAAGATGCTGGGACCAACTGGTATTGGCGCGTTGTGGGGCAGAAAGGAACTTCTCGAACGCATGCCACCATTCCTGGGTGGGGGTGACATGATTAAAAAAGTATACCTGCGTTCATTTACAGCCAACGAACTTCCTCACAAATTTGAAGCAGGTACGCCAGCAATTGCAGAAGCAATCGGGTTTGGCGCTGCAATTGATTATCTTTTATCCGTCGGCATGGATAGAATTGCGGCGCATGAACAACAAATCACTCGATTTGCCATGGATAGGATCAATGAAGTTCCCGGAGTACGCATAATTGGTCCCGCGCAATCTGAAAAGAAGGGCGGAGTGGTTTCATTTACGATAGATGGACTGCACCCTCACGATATTGCGCAGATTCTGGATTCAGAAGGAGTGGCGGTACGTGCCGGTCATCACTGCGCCATGCCATTACATGACAAGTTGATGATCAGCGCCTCGACGCGTGCGAGTTTTTACCTTTACAACGACGAGAAGGATGTTGACCAACTTATCAAGGGTTTATTAAAGGTAATTAACCTCTTCAGGTGAATTATGGATGATCTTTACAGAGAAATTATCATTGAACGATACAAAAACCCGGCATACCGGGGCGTGCTGGAACCTAACGATATCACATTTGAAGATGAGAACCCCTTGTGCGGTGACCAGATCCGCATCGACCTGAGGGTGAACGCGGATGGAATTATCAGCGAAGCCGCATTCAGCGGTCACGGTTGCGCGATCTCGCAGGCATCTGCTGATCTGCTTTTAGAGTACATCATTGGGAAATCTATTGAGGATGTGCGCAAGGTCAGCAAGGACGACCTGCTCGACATGCTGGGTATTGAACTCGGTCCAGTCAGATTAAAATGTGCGTTATTGCCACTGAAGATCTTGAAAGCTGGCGTATACGGGTTGGGTGAAGCCTCTGACGCGCTGCTTGAGGAGGAATGATCATGGGAAGCAATGAATCCGGCTTTAAGTTCTACCGCATCGC
Organism: uncultured Anaerolinea sp.; assembly: GCA_964390015.1. Classification (GTDB taxonomy): domain Bacteria; phylum Chloroflexota; class Anaerolineae; order Anaerolineales; family Anaerolineaceae; genus UBA6107. The sequence goes on from CAYMGO010000017.1 coordinate 28,145, forward strand.
ACCTGTTGTTGATTTTCCCGCGGGCGAACGCCTGTTTCTTGAAATCGAAGGGAACCCCATTGTTGTTTTTTCGTTAGCCGGTGAATTTATCGCGACCGGTGACCTTTGCTCGCATGATGGTGGATCAATAGGTGATGGAACACTTGTAGGGGAGGAAATTGTTTGTCCACGCCATGGTGCCCGTTTTAACATAAAGACTGGCAGGGCTTTATCCTTACCAGCGGTCGAAGGGATTCCAGTATACCCGGTGAGGCTGATGGATGGTTACATCGAAGTAGGCGTACACTCAGCATCATAGACCCCGAAAAACGGGGTCTTTTATTGCGCGCAGCCAAACGCGCCGATAATTCTCAGAATATCGAAACCTTCTGCAAATTTACGCTCAGCCAGCGCACCATTCTTCACCAGGATTGAGCGTGTTAGTTCTGAATCAAAGTAATACTTATCGTCGTATGTGTGATATTCAGCAAGCGCGCGGATCTTCTTTTCCACGTCGGACTCATTCACCTCTACAAGAAAATGCGGAAAGAAACCATAACTGCTGCGGATGACATCATAGCCGAGCACGGTCGTGCCGCGGAAAGCGCGCAAGCCTTCTTCAGTGATCGTGGAGTGGTCCTGGTGGAGATCAGCCCTGGTATGGAGGAAAACAATATCAGGATTGAAGGATTTACGCATTTCGATCATGTATTCAAGTATTTCCTGGCGGAATTGCTGGAAGCGGCGTGTTTCAAAAGTCCCAACAATCACTTTTTCAGAGGGAACGCCAAGGATCTGCATACTGCGATAATGCTCGTCAACAACTTTGTTGAGAAGCGGATTTTTCTGGTTATCCGATAAGGTGACACAGCGCAGGTCAGTTTGGGCAGCAATATGGGCGATCAACGCACCGCAGCCGATCTCAATATCATCGGGATGTGCACCAAAGAAACAAACTCGTTTTCCGAAGAAAGTCATGTCGTGATTCATCTTCACCTACTTTGTTGCCAGGATGCCACCTACAACTTTGGTCATTACTAGTTTTCCGTCTTTCTTAAGACGTCGAGCGGCCACTTCAGCGATCTTTGACATAATCTTTTCAAAATCATCTTTTTCGACAAAGAGACTGCTCCACAACCTGCGGTCTTCTGACATGGACGCGCGAGTGTAAGCGACATACGGTTCAACGGAATCAAAGGTTAGAGGGTTTTCAAAGATGTGTAAATCCACGTGGGAATATAAATTCTTGATTGTAGTTAAGAACTCAGTTGAGTAACGGGAACTACCTGGCATGGGAGGGATCGGCTTGTTGGTTGCTTCTTTTATAATCTCGTAAAAAAGTTGTTTGTTCTGGGGCATGGGGCCTGTAGTGAACAACCTGCCACCTGGTTTGGTCACACGATGCATCTCGCTGATCGTGTGCGCGACCTTCTCTGCATAGTAAATGGCAAAACAACAGGACACAAAGTCAAAACCATTGTCGGGGTATGGGAATCCTTGATTAAAATCCAGGTAATCGAATCGGATGTTGAGCCCGCGCCGATCGTTTTCCGCTCTCGCCTGGTTCAAGAGTTCTTCTGATACATCACCACCAGTAATATCTGCAGCACCTTCTAATGCATCGTGGTACGAGAAGCACTGTTTTCCTGAGCCACAACCCACATCCAGTATGCGGTTGCCTTTTTGAAGTTTGATCAGGTCAAGCATCCATTCATCAATATCTCGCGCACCGAATTTTGAGTGGATGTCGATGCGAACAGCCAGGTCTTTGGTGGTTTCCTGAAAATTTATCTTCATGATTTCCTCTGCAATAAGATTCCATAAGTATAAAGGCTGGTGGAGCGATGTCAAGGCAACTCAACAAATTCGCGGAAGCATCTCCCCGCTGAGCGTACCAAGCAGCCTGGTCGAGCCGATACGGGTTCTGAGCAAAACACTGCCAGCATGCTCTCTATGAACCTTTCCGATCAAACAGGCGTTTTGGCCGCACGGGTCGGTCTTCATCACGTTAAGAACATCTTCAGCTCGCTCTTCAGGCAGGATGATAATGACCTTACCCTCGTTGGCTACGTACAATGGATCAAACCCCAGCAATTCGCAGGCGGCACTCACTTCTGTGCGAACCGGAATATTTTCTTCGTAGATCGTAATTCCCACTTTGCTCTGAATGGCGATCTCGTTTAGTGAGGTGGCTAAACCGCCACGTGTGGGGTCACGCAAAACGTGGACATCATTTGTGATATCTGTGATCTTTTTTATGAGTTGATTTAGTGGTGCGACATCCGAACGTATGTTTGAGGATAAACCCAGGTCTCCACGCGCAGTTAAAACAGCGATGCCATGATCACCAAGCGTTCCTGATATGATCACGGCATCACCCGGAAGCGCGTTTGCGCCGCATATTGCGAGCCTTTTGTTGAGCAGGGCAACACCTGTAGTGGAAATAAATACGCCGTCTGCTTTGCCTTTTTCAACAACCTTCGTGTCACCGGCGATGATGGGTACGCCAGCTTTGCGGGCTGTATTTGCCATTGAGATTACGATCTTCTCGAGGTCGGCAATGCAGAAACCTTCTTCCAGGATAAAACTCGCGGTGAGACAGAGAGGAATTCCACCTGACATGGCAATGTCATTGATGGTCCCAGCAGCTGCGAGTTGACCAATATCTCCTCCCGGAAAGAAAAGAGGACTGACGATATGCGCGTCGGTACTGACCACGAGCTGGCCTGATACCTCACCGGGAATCTGTGCAAAATCATTCCCTGCGAGCAGGGAGGGATTTGAAAAATGAGGGATAAAGACCTTTTCTATCAGTTCTCTGGTTAAAGATCCGCCAGAGCCGTGACCTAAAACGATTGTGTCGTATTTGTTGTTTGGTAGAGGGCAAACCGGTCCTTGCATGGAAGGGAATAGGGGATCAACCATTTACTTTCATACCTTTACTGTCTGTGTGTAACGGTAGTATGCTGCGCAGGTGCCTTCAGATGACACCATGGTAGCGCCGATGGGATGCAGCGGTGTGCAAGTTGTACCAAAAGCCGGGCACTCAAAGGGTTTACGAATTCCCTGCAGTATCAAACCTGCAATACAGACCTCGGATTCCTTAGTGAGAATATCTCCAATTGCGAACCTGCTCTCAGCGTTGTAAAAGTCATACTCTTCACGCAGCTGTAATCCACTGGAGGGGATCAAGCCTATGCCGCGCCAGTTGCGATCACAAGGCTCAAATACATCACTTATCAATTTTTGTGCAGCGATATTACCAGCCTCAGTTACCACGCGGTTGTAGGCATTTTCAACCTGGTAGCGGTCGATTTCCAATTGCTCCACGGTCATCAAGATGCCCTGAAGCAGGTCGAGGGGCTCAAAACCGGTGATTACAATCGGAACCTGATACTGCTGACTGATGGCGTGGTACTGGTGATAACCCATAATCGCACAAACGTGTCCGGCTGCAAGAAAACCCTGGACGCGATTATTTGGTGCGCCAAGAATGGCGTGCATCGCCGCAGGAACAGTCACCTGGGAAACGAGAAGTGAAAAATTATTCAATTCAATCATTCGTGCAAGTTTTACACTTGCTGCATTCACCGGTGCAGTAGTCTCGAAACCAATGGCAAAAAAAACAACCTGCTTTTCTGGATTCTCCTCGGCGATATGTACGGCATCCAGAGGTGAGTAGACTATCCTAACCTGCGCGCCTTGGGATCGGAGCGTTAACAGGTCAGTGGTAGAGCCTGGAACCCGCAGCATGTCACCGAAAGAGCAGAAAATGACTTCCGGCAGCGAGGCAATGGCTAATGCCTTATCGATCAGTGAAAGCGGAGTGACGCAAACCGGGCAACCCGGGCCGTGTACCAGTTCTACCTCCCGGGGTAGAAGCTGATCAATGCCGTTCTGCATGATGGAATGCGTCTGACCACCACAGATTTCCATGATCACACGAGGTTTCGTGACGGTGTCATGGATCCTGGAGAGGACCTGGTGCACCAATGCCGCGTCACGGAATTCTTCCAGATACCGCATCAGTCCTCAGTTGGGTCCATGTGAGGATGTGATAAATCGTCTTCAAGTTCCTTAAAAGCCTGTAGAGTATCCTGAGCTGCCTGTTCGCTGAGAATGTTCAAAGCGAAGCCGGCGTGGACGATGACATAATCACCCAATTTAACTTCAGGAACGGTTTCAAGGCAGACTTCACGAACCACGCCACCAAAATCCACTTTCCCCATCAACAATGGACCGTCACGGGATATTGTTACAACCTTTCCGGGAACCGCCAGGCACATAATTTCCTCAATTTCTATTCAGCTTAGTGGCCGCGATAAGGGTCTGACCGACGGAAATGCCTCCGTCGTTGGTCGGCACGCGGCGATGAGTGAGAATTTCGAACGATGCGTTACGCAATAAACCAACAGTTTTTCTCAACAGGGTTATATTTTGCCATACACCACCGGATAGGACAACCCTTGATAAACCGGTATCATCTCTAATTTGAGAGCACAAATCACGGCACAAATTGGCGATGCCATTATGAAACCGAGCGGATATTTCCGACATTAATACGCCATTGCGCATATCCATTACTATTTGTGGAAAAACAGCTACGGAATCGATCTTGTCTTTGATAACGGGGAAAATGTAAGCATCGTCTATGCACGGGTCACAAATATTTTCCAGTTCGATTGCTGCCTGTCCTTCGTAGGTGATGCGCTGCCTTACACCGATCAGTGATGAAACAGCGTCGAACAGACGCCCCATACTGGTGGTCAGCGGACAGTTGATCTGTTGATCGAGCTGAAGTGAAAGGGTGGTGAGTTCGCGGTCTGTGTACTGAGTGGCAGGTGGTAGATCAGTTGACCAACCGATCCCGGCTGTCCGAAGGTAGGCAAGCGCAATTCTTGAGGGATTGCGTATAGCTGTTTCGCCGCCGGGAAGCGGCACCTCGGCAAGATGGTACAGCCGTTCAAATCCATGATAACCACCAACAAGGATTTCTCCACCCCAAATAACACCGTCAAGGCCATATCCTGTGCCATCAAAGATTAAACCAATCACTGGATCGTCGATCTGGTAATCGTTATCCGCAAGACAGGCTGCAAGATGCGCGTGGTGGTGTTGAACACTGATCAGGGGCAACCCGGATTCCTTACATAGTTTTTCTCCGTAAGCAGTTGATAGATAATCCGGGTGAAGATCAACCGCGATGGCTTCTGGTGTCAGGCTGTAAATATTCTTGTAATGCTCAATCGCCTGTTCGTAGGCAGTAAAGGTTTCAATATTCTCAAGATCACCAATATGATGACTGGGAAAAATGTACTTACCTTTGGACATCGTGAAAGTGTTTTTCAGCAGGGCTCCGCAGGAGAAAATCTGCGGTAATTGAGTATTCATTTTGATCGGTTCAGGTGCGTATCCACGGGCGCGACGTACGAGGTATACATGGTTTTCAAAAACCCGCGCTACTGAGTCATCCACGCGCATGTGAATCGGGCGGT
>CAYMGO010000018.1:0-7506 GCA_964390015.1 uncultured Anaerolinea sp.
TAATCGATCGTGCCGCGCGGCACACGTTCCTCACCCACCATGCGCTGGCCGCCGTTGTCGTGACATTGCGAACAGTAATCGATCTGATCACCGTGCGAGACGTGGCAGGTCTTGCAGCTCAACATGCCATTGTGGCTGTCGTGAGGGTTCCTCTCAAGAAAATCAGTGGATTCAGCTACGAATTCTTTGCTGATGTGGCATTGCAGGCACATGTCATCTTCATAGACAACCGGCAGCAGTTCACCGCTCTCGTCCACTGTGTAATTGCCGAGGAGATAATTGACACCACTTCGAATTTCCGCGGGTACCGGGTAATCATGGCATTCCTTGCACTGCACCCCGGCTCTTAAATGGAGGTTATCCAGGTCATTGCTTTCGAGATAAGAACTGACATTTTTATCCATGATGTGGCAGGTGGCGCAGAACTGGGGGCTGGTGTTCGAAAGATGGATCAGGTATCCGCCACTTGCGCCTCCTACCACCACCAGCGCGGCTACCACGATACCGATGATCGCCCAAACACCAAGCTTTTTATTCTTCTTGACCTGTTTTTCCTGCTCTTCTGATTTTGCAGCATTGTCGGTTTCGATGTCACTCATGAGCTAGCAACCTCTTCAATAAAAGATATTCTGTTTCTGAGATCTGTAAAGTCAAAATCATTATAAAGAGAATGCCTTTCCGGTGCAATAAAGAAAAACCAAAAAGGGAAGAATGTCAGTCAAACCGTGTAATAAATGTCCCGATATTGACAACACAATCTGCCTTCGTAGATTTGTTATAATCCCTGCACATTACTGGTACACTAATGAACGTTGCCATAGGAGTAACCTTGGAACAGAACAACCCCGTGGTCGAGTCTCCTCGCCGCTTCAAACTCAACAAGTTTGTCATCGGCGGTGTGCTGATGATCCTTGCTGTGGTACTGCTGGTGTTCACCAGCCTCAAGGGGAACGCCCAGTATTACCTCACAGTGGAAGAACTGGCAGCCGGCAAGGCGGGGCTGAGCACCAACGTGCGCGTTTCAGGCGTGGTGCTGGGGGATACCATCCAATACAACCCGCAAACACTTGATCTCACCTTCACTATCGCACACATTTCCGGCAATAACAACGAGATCGAAGCACAGGGCGGGTTGGCAAACGTACTGCATCAGGCATCATTGGACCCCAACGCCGTGCGCCTGCAGGTGAAGTACAATGGCGCCAGGCCTGACCTGCTTAAAAATGAAGCCCAGGCCATCATGACCGGGTCAATGGGGACAGATGGGGTGTTCTACGCCGAAGAACTGCTGCTCAAATGCCCGTCGCGTTACGAAGAGGGCGTCCCCGAACAGGCAGCACCGTGATCGGCAGCATCGGTTACGGGGTGCTGGTCATCGCTCTCGTCACCTCGCTGGTGGCGTTGGTTGCCTCAGTTTACGGCGCTCGCACACGCTCCGCCGCCATGCTTGAAACCTCCCGGCGCGCTGCGCTGGTAACTTTCCCACTTTTGACCCTTTCCATCATCGCGCTGCTTTACCTGCTGGTCAATGGGCATTTTGAGTATTCCTATGTATACCAGACGACCGACCTGGCAATGCCGTTTTACCTCAAAATAGCTGCGTTATGGGGGGGGCAGGAAGGCTCGCTGCTGTTCTGGTGCTGGCTGCTTGCAGGCTTCACCTTCCTGGTTTTGATCCGCAGATGGAAAAGCGAGCGCGACCTGCTGCCCTGGGTCATCACCGTTACCTCCTTCACATTGCTATTCTTCCTTATCCTTGTACTCTTCTTCGAGAATCCCTTCATGCGCTACTTCATTACCATGGGTGGTGACGTGGTGCGCTCGCTCTTCCCACCGATGATGTCCATCCAGGCCAACCCTACCGACGGCGCGGGATTGAACCCGCTGCTGCGACACATCGGCATGGTTATTCACCCGCCTGCACTCTACCTCGGCTTCACCGCTTTTGTCATCCCCTTCGCGTATGCCATCGCGGCGCTCATCAAAGGGCGCAGCGATGACCGCTGGCTCAAATCCACGCGAAAATGGTCGCTGGCTGCCTGGCTTTTCCTGTCACTCGGGCTGGTGCTCGGCAGCCGCTGGGCCTACGATGTGCTTGGCTGGGGTGGTTACTGGGGCTGGGACCCGGTGGAGATCTCGGCGTTCATGCCCTGGCTTACCGGTACGGCCTACCTGCACTCGGTGGTGACACAGGAAAAGCGCGGCCTTTTCAAACACTGGAACATCGCCCTCATCATCCTCACCTTCTGCCTGGTCATCTTCGGCACTTTCCTTACCCGATCCGGATTGCTTTCTTCGGTGCATGCCTTCTCACAATCCGCCATTGGCCCGGCCTTCTTTGCCTTTATCATCGTCATGTTCATCGCCTCGCTTGGCCTGCTGTTGTACCGCTGGTCTGACCTGCGCTCGGCTGACCAGGTGAACTCTTTCTTCTCGCGCGAATCTGCGTTCCTTTTCAACAACCTGCTTTTCGTTGCCATCTTCCTCATCTGTCTAACGGGCGTGCTCTTTCCCATTTTTTCCGAACTCCTCACTGATCAGAAGGTCACCGTGGGGCCACCTTTCTACGAAAGTGCCACTGCACCGCTGTTCGCGCTGCTGCTGCTGCTGATGGGCATAGTTCCGCTGACCATGTGGGGAGCCTCCACCGCGCGGAACCTGGGCAGGCACCTGTGGAAACCCGCTCTGCTAGCGCTCGCAGCCCCGCTCGCCGCGCTCATCCTTGCTGTTCAAAAATGGACAGCGCTGGTGGCCATCTGGCTGATCTTCTTTGCCATTTTCGCCACATTAATGGACGTTTTTAGAGCGGTAAAGTTAAGAGCATCCAGCCACCAGGAACCAGCTTGGAAGGCTTTTACGGCTCTGGTCAGCCATAACCGTCGGCGCTACGGCGGCTATCTCATCCACATCGGGATCGCCCTGATGGCACTGGGCATCATCGGCATTGAGCTCTTCCAGACCACCACCCAGGGCATGATCGCCGCAGGAGAATCCCTGGAACTTTCAGGGTACACCTTCACCTACGAAAAACTGGATGTGTTTGACACCGCCGACGGGCGCAACAGTGCGCTGGCATCCATCCTCATTTCAAAAGATGGCCGTGAGTTAGAGCGCGTTTCCCCCGGGAGTGACTATTATTACGCATCGCAGCAGTCCGTCACCCTGCCCGGTGTGCGCAGCACACTGGCGGATGATCTGTATATCATCCTGGTCGACTGGCAGCCCATCACCTCCGAAGGCGCTACCTTCAAGATCTTTCGCAACCCGTTGATCAACTGGTTATGGATCGGGTCTGGGGTTTTGGTTTTGGGTACGCTTGTGGCCTTCTGGCCTGCGCGTGAACGAAAAAAGACGCTCCCGGTAAAGGGGGAAATCGCATGAAACACATTATCCTTTTTGCAGCGCTGCTGCTGTTGCTCATCCCCTTTGCTTCGGGTTTCGCTCAAAATGAGAACCCGGTGAGCGATGATGAAGTCAACCGTTTGGCCTCGGAGTTGTACTGCCCGGTGTGTGAGAACGTGCCGCTTGAGGTGTGCCCCACCAAAGCCTGCGCCCAGTGGCGCGAACTGATCCGCGAGAAGATAGCCCTCGGCTGGAGCGACAAGGAGATCAAAGCCTACTTCGCTGCTCAGTACGGTGATCAGGTACTGGCGGTGCCGCCGCGGAAAGGGCTCAATTGGGCTATCTACCTGCTGCCGCCGTTCTTCCTGGTCGCAGGTATCGTCATTGCCATACGGGTCATTCGTAAGCCAAAACAGCCCGGGATACAGCAGCCCTCTGCTGCAGAACCCCGCCCCGTGACCCCCGAGGATTACATTAACCAGGTCGAACAGGACCTGGGAGGTGGGGAATGACTCAAGACCAGAAGCCTGCATCCCAACCCACCAGGCGCTTCCCATTGTGGATGGCGCTCATCGGCCTGATGTTGACCGGTTTGCTGGTGGTTCTTGGGTTCTGGCTAAAGCAATCGCGCCAGACCAGCCTTGAGGTCGGCGCTGAAATCCCCGATTTCGCGATCACCTCATTTTCGGGGGAGAATTTCCGGAAATCAGAACTGGCAGGCAGGGTCATCCTGCTCAACTTCTGGTCCTCCTGGTGCGCCTCCTGTGATGAAGAAGGTGCCATCCTGGAGGAGGTGTGGCAGGAAGTGAAAGACTCGGGAGATATCGTCTTTCTTGGCGTGAACTACGTGGATACCGAGAAGGATTCGATCGCCTTTCTCGATAAATACGGCATCACCTTCCCAAATGGTCCTGATATGGGATCACGCATCTCGCGCATATTTAAAGTGCAGGCAGTGCCTGAAACCTACATTATCGGCAGGGATGGCAGGCTGACCGCTATCCAGATTGGACCTTTCCAGTCAGCGGAAGAGATCCGCGTCATCCTGGAACTGGCGGATTAGGAAGGAAAAAAGGATATGCCGCTTTTTGTTATCATCGTAACGGTTATCCTGCTGGCGCTGGTGATCGTTTACGTCACCCGCCCGCTCTTCACTGCGCAACCCGAAATTGAAGAGTCCACACCTGATGACACAATCCAATTGAAGGAATCCTCGTACCAATCCATCCTCGAACGAATCCGCGAGCTGGATTTCGAATTCAAACTGGGCAAATTAGGCTGGCAGGAGCACGAGGAACAGCGTGCTGCACTTGTGCAGGAAGCAGCTGACGCCTTGCGTGAATTGCGCTCCGGGAATTCCACGCCCGCATCCTCCCCGGATTAGACATCAGATGATCAGAGCTGTGAATCTCACCAGGTCTTTCGGCAGCCGCAAGGTGTTGCGCGGGCTTTCGCTCGCCATCGAGCCGGGTGAGATCGTGTCGCTCATCGGCGTCAACGGCGCCGGCAAAACCACCCTGCTGCGCGTGCTGGCCAACCTTCTCCGACCTGATCCCGGTGTTATCCATTACGAAAGCTACACCTCCCGCAGCGAGCCGGCGGCTTACCGGCGCAATATCGGTGTTGTTCTGCACGCGCCCATGCTGTATGGCAACCTCACCGGGCGTGAGAACCTGCGCTTTTTCAGCCGCCTTTACCGGGTGGCAAATCACGAAGCGCGCGTGCGCCAGGTGCTGGAAATGATCGATCTTGGCGCGCGTGCTGACGAATTGGTACGCGCGTACTCACGTGGCATGCAGCAGCGACTGGCAATCGCCCGCGCCCTGCTGCACGACCCCGCCCTCCTGCTGCTGGATGAACCCTACACCGGCCTTGACCAGGGTTCCTCTGAGCTCTTTGATACGCTCATCCTTGAAGCCGCCGCCAGCGGGAAAATGATCCTGCTGGCGACCCACGACCTTGAAAAGGCCTGCTCCACAGGCACGCGCGTTGACCTGCTGCACGGCGGTAAGATCGCCTGGTCGCAGCCCACAGATAAGCTCACCCCGGTAATGCTCACAGCCGCCTACCACGAGGTCACCGGCCGCCCCGCGGAGATGCGGTTGAACAGAGGCGGCGCGTGAAACCGTTCATTGATGCCGTGCTGGCTATATTCTGGAAGGACCTGCTGGCAGAACGCCGCACCCGCGAGATCCTCGGCACCATGCTGGTGTTCGCGCTGACCGTCATCCTGGTGTTCGTTTTCGCCTTCGACCTTTCGGTAGAGATGCGCCGCAAAGCCGCCGCGGGGGTCATCTGGGTGACGCTGTGCTTCGCCGGTACCATCAGCCTTAACCGTTCCATGTCGCTCGAGAAGGACCGCGAAGGCTTTGACGGGCTTTTGCTGGCCCCAATGGAACGCACTGCCATCTACTTTGGCAAGGCACTGGTCAACTGGGTGTACATGCTCATCACTGCAGCCGTGATCGTTCCGGTCTACTCGTTGTTCAACAACACCAGCCTCTTCTCGTGGGGAATGTTGGGGGTGATCCTTCTGGGGACGCTCGGTTACATCCTCACGGGTACACTACTCTCCTCGTTGGCCATCCAGCTGCGCGCACGTGATATGCTGCTGCCGGTGCTGCTTTTCCCTGTGATCATCCCGCTGCTGCTGGCGGCGGTGCGCGCTTCGACGATCCTCCTGCAGGGCGGAAACCCCGGGGAACTCGGCACCTGGTTCCTGCTGCTCGCGGGTTATGACCTGCTCTTCACCGCTGTGGCCGTGCTGGTGTTTGATAAAATCATAGAAGAATAGAACAGGCGCATGATAAATACCCAAACAACTCCACGTCCACTGATACTCCTCGACCTGCTCGCCCTGTTGGCGTTGGTCGCCGCTTTCTCACTGGTGATGTTCTACGCACCCATGGAATTGACGATGGGCAGCGTGCAGAAGGTGTTCTACTTTCACGTAGCAGCCGGGTGGGCAGGGATGCTGGGTTTTCTCGTGGCCACTATTGGCGCCATTACCCACCTGAAGACGGGTAATTTAAAATGGGATATCGCCAGCCTGTCAGGCGTTGAGATAGGCATGGTACTGATGGCACTGTGCATCGTCAGCGGCTCCATATGGGCACGCCCGGTGTGGAACACCTGGTGGACCTGGGACCCGCGCCTGACCACCGCGCTCATCATGGAACTCATCTACGCCGCCTATCTGCTGCTGCGCAGTGGTATCGATGACCCGCGGCGGCGGGCGAAGCTGGCGGCAGTGTACGCGATCGTCGGGTTCACCAGCGTGCCGCTCACTTTCCTCTCCATCCGCATCTTCCGCACCATCCACCCGGTGATCATCGGCTCAGCGGACCCATCGGTCACGGGATCTTTCGCCATGACCACCCGCATGCAGGTTACTTTCTTCAGCAGCCTGGCGGCTTTCTCCATCCTGTTCGCCGCGCTGTACTGGCATCGTTACCGCCTGGGAAAGCTCCAGAACGAAATTTCGCAGCAACGCGCTGCCCTCGAGGGAGAGGATTAATGATATTGGATACCAGCGCTTACATGATCGCCGGATTCGCCGTGATACTTGGCGGGGTAATTATTTATATACTATCGATATTCATCAGGGATAACCAGGCCAGACATCAAGCGGATAACCTTTCCTCTATATGGGAAAACCGAACAGCTGAGTTCAGCGACTTCTTAAAGGAAGAGTATGAAAAGTGATGAAGTACCCATTTCCGCGTTAGCAGACCGGTCAAAATTGACCCGTTTTGCCTGGCTCTCGATCGGCGTTGCACTCTTTACCATCGGGTTAAAAACCACAGCATATCTTCTCACTGGGTCAGTTGGTTTACTATCAGATGCGCTTGAATCAATCGTTAATCTTGTCGGTGCTATTTTGGCACTGGTGATGTTAACCATCGCGGCTCGAGCAGCGGATGCCAGCCATACTTACGGACACACCAAAGCGGAATACTTTTCGAGCGGGATCGAAGGGACCCTGATCCTGATTGCAGCGGCCAGCATTATCTATACTGCTATCGAACGCATTCTGAATCCTCAACCATTGGAACAGATCGGGGTGGGTCTACTGGTTTCAGTTGGCGCATCGCTGGCGAACCTGGCAGTCTCCATAATACTTCAACGAGCAGGAAAAAAGCATAATTCCATCTCGTTGACTTC
>CAYMGO010000018.1:7606-10455 GCA_964390015.1 uncultured Anaerolinea sp.
TATCCATGCACGCGCTTGTTCCTGGAGATTGGACGGTGGCTGCAGGACATCAGCTGATTACCCAAATTGAATCGGATCTCATCGCTGCGTTACCTGGTAGTACAGTTATTATCCATCTTGAACCTCTGAATACTCCGCTTTCGCATGATAATTCCATCATCGGCGAATATCTTCCTGAAAAATGATTGTCTATAAATTTGACTCTCTTTCACCTGGATAGTATCATTTAGAATAAATTAGGATCAAAAAAGGCAAGACCGTCGGAGGTGGGATGATAAAAATAATTACAGACAGCACTTGCGACATTCCTGACGCGCTTATTGATCAATACGGCATCACCATCATTCCACATTACATTATCTGGGGTGAAGACCAGTTCCGTGACCGCGTGGATATGACGGCACTGGATTTTTACACCCGCCTGGCCACCGATCCCGTCTATCCATCATCATCGCAGGCTGGCATCCCCGATTTTAAGAGAACCTACGAAGAAGTAGCTGCCAACGGCGCAACTGAGATCATCACCCTCACCGTCAGCAGCGCCATGAGCGGCGCCTATCACATGGCGTGTGAAGCAGCCAAACTGGTAAAGATCCCTGTTTCGGTGGTGGATGGCAAAGGACCCACGATGAGCCTCGGCTGGCAGGTGCTGGCGGCTGCCCGTGCCCGCGACGCCGGCATGGACGTGAAAAACATCCTGGTGATGCTGGAGAACCTCAAGCAAAAGCTGGTGCAGTACGTTGCCATGGAGTCTCTGGAATACCTGCAGAAAAGCGGTCGCATCGGCAACGCGGTCAAATGGGTCGGCAGCATGCTCAAGATCCGCCCGCTGGTCTCCATCAACCACAAGACCGGGCTGGTGGAACCAGCCGCGCTGGCGCGCACCCACAAGAGCCTGGTGGATGCGATGTACCACAAGTTTTTCGACCACCTTAAGAGCAGGTCAAACCTGCACGTGGCAGTGCTGCACGGCAACGCCCTCGCAGAAGCTGAAGTGCTGGCTGAACGCATACGCGTCGAGTACGATCCGATTGAATTGATCATCAACATGACCGGTCCCGTGCTGGGCATCAGCACCGGCCCCGGTGCCCTGGCACTTTGCGGTTACACAGAGGATTGATCATCTGTTAATTTCAACGTACGATTGTTCCAGGTAGTCGATGGTATAACAATCAGAAATTCGTTATACTAAGGATAACTCTGTTGACCTGACGACAAATCAGGCCGACCATGAACGTCAGGAGCAGTAGAAATGTCGCGAAAAATCATCCCGCTGTTGGTCATTCTTTTTATCCTTTCACTCAGCTGCTCCCGTTCACTGGCGGGCAAAACAGGTTCCACCCCTGTTGTGATCCCGGTCGCAACCGACGTGTTAAAAGCCACAGTGGATGCCTTGCGACCTCCTACCGAGACTCCCACTCCAACGTACGACGTTGCCGTGGGAACATTCACACCCATTCCCCCCACCAATACCCCTCCACCAACCTCAACCCCTGTTGAGGATCCGTATTGTTACCTTGAGATGGAAGCTGTTGATGTAACCATTGAAGATGGAAGTGAAATAAAAGTTGGAGATTCGTTTACCAAAACCTGGAAGTTGAAGAACACCGGCTCCTGCTTCTGGAAAGAAGATTTCCAGCTGGTATTCATCAACGGCGATATGATGGGTGGTAAATCGCCACTCCCGCTGGGCAAGACCATTTACACGAAAAAGGACATCGAGATCTCTGTGGATCTGGTCGCTCCGGCTGACCCCGGTTCTTACATTGGTTACTGGCAGCTGCAGCGACCTGACGGTTATTCGGTGGGCTGGTTGTGGGTGGATATCCTGGCGGTTCAACCGTAACGAACACACGTACCAACACCAGCAAAAAAGGAATCCTTTACGAAGGCAGTGACAGCAAGCGAATCACTTCCTCGTAGATCACCTTTTCCTCGTCCGTTGGAATGACCAACACCCGGGTTGCAGATTCTCGATGGCTGACGATTGACACCTCGTCTTTAGGCGCAGCACGGTTGGCATTGGTGTCCAGGTGCACTCCCAACGTCTCAACCCCGCTGCAGACCTTTTCCCGCAGCTTCCACGAACCAGTGCCAATATCATCAGTGAACACGATCGCGTCGGCGCCACCCAGCTGCCACACGTAAGCACCCAGATAATGCTGCAGCCGGTGGGCGTAAACCTCATACGCGAGGAGGCACAACGCATTACCCGTCTCCGCCGCCTCGATGACCTCCGCCAGGTTAGATGAGTATTCACTTAATCCAATAAGCCCTGATTCGTAGTTTAGCACACGGCTCACTTCGTCAGCAGTCATTCCCCGGCGCACCAGTTCCAGCGCTACTTCGGCGTCAATATCCCCACAGCGGGTGGACATTACCAGCCCCGCCAGGGGTGAAAAGCCCATCGAGGATTCGACCGAATGACCATTGGCAAAAGCACACACGCTCGAGCCACCCGTCCCCAGGTGGCACATGATGAGTCTGACACTCTCCAGCGGCCTGCCGAGCATCTCCGAGGCGCGTTTGCTCACATACTGGTAAGAAAGCCCGTGGAACCCGAATTTTCGTAAACCGTGCTGCTCCACCAGTTTACGGGGTAGGGCGTAGGCGCGCGCGGCTGGCGGCATTGAGGAATGGAAAGCGGTGTCAAAAACTACGAACTGCGCAGCCTCAGGCAGTGCTTCAAGGCAGGCTTCAATCACGCTGAAGGAATTGGGGTTGTGAATGGGGGCCAGCGGCAGGCAGGCCTTCAACCCGGGCAGGCTGCGCTCATCCACGCGGGAGGTGGTTTGAAAGACTTCTCCTCCATGTACAAAACGGTGTCCAATTGAATCCACCCGAATGCC
>CAYMGO010000018.1:10555-24877 GCA_964390015.1 uncultured Anaerolinea sp.
AAGCGCAGCCGTATTGCCGCGCGTGCGACCGCAGCAGGTCTTTTCCCAACGCAATAATTTCCGCCTGGATATCAGCACCTGTTTTTTCGCGCATCAGATCATCCTGGCTTACTGCTTTGCCAACCGAAACCGAGGGTGTAATCAGCAACCTGCCGGGGTTAACCAGCTGTGAGATCACCTGCCCAAACTCCGCCAGCCTGTGCCTGTCTACCTGTTTGCGCCGCAGCCTGGTGATGCGATGGCGCGCCCAATACTCAGAAACGATCCCCGAGGCAAGCACCGGCTGTACTTTTAGATCTGGTACATACCTGAACAGCAGGTCGTACACCTTCAGCCAGTCATCAATGCCCTTTTCAGCCCCGGGGAAAACCGCCGGGTCCGGGTCGCGGTGACCGGAGGCGAAGTACACCATTGCCCCGCCGTCTTTGAGGTGGTGCGTGATCCGGCGTAGCGCGCTGGAGCGGTTGGACATGTCCGCGCGGTCAACGTAAATAATATGACTGCTGGCGTTGGGCAGCAGCCGCAGGAAAGGGATCTCGGTGGCAATCCAGCATACATCTTTGCGTTTGAGCAATGCGGTATACACCAACACATCGTAAGCCCCGGGGTGGTTGGTGGCCAGCAGCAGCGGGCCTTCCCGGGGAATCTCGTCTTCGATCGTCACCTTTGCAGGATTGCAGAAATGCTTCAGGCTCCAGGCGCAGGCTGCAGGCAGTCCCTTCTCAGCGATCAACCGCTCAAAAGTGACACCGATCTTCGCCAGGCGCGATGCTGGCTTCCCTACGATGCGCCACATGAGCGCGCGGGTCAGGTCGTTCTTTGGCAATCCCACCGCGCCTACCACCTCGTCCATCAGGGACGCGCTTAATTCTTTGAGGAGTGGATCGTTTTCGTTAACAGTTTCAGTGTACAAGATGACCTGGACTTTTCTTACCCGGATCACACACTTACAAAAAAATCAGTTCAGCAAATTGTGACTACCTTACACATTATAGCAATAGATGGCACAGTATCGAACAGGTATGAAATCATGAAACCTGGCGACAACATTCCCTGCTTACTCACAATTATCGATATTTCCGTCACTGTTGAAATCATTGCGGGTTTTCAATACAATAGCAGTAGAGGAGGTAATGATGGCGAGTTCTGAATCGATCCTTCGTGAACTTCTTGAGTTGGCACAGGTCAAGGTGAACGGTCCCGACCCCTGGGACATCCAGGTACACAATCCCGCTTTTTACGAACGCGTGCTGCGCGACACCACCCTCGGGTTGGGGGAATCCTACATGGAAGGCTGGTGGGATTGTCCTGCTATAGACCAGTTCATCACCCGCGCGCTGCTGGCCAGGCTGGATGAGAAGGTCAAAAACGATTCCCGATTCCTGCTGCAAGCGCTCAAAGCGCGGCTTTTCAACCGTCAGTCCAGGGGTAGAGCCTTCGAGGTCGGCATCAAACATTACGACCTGGGCAACGACCTTTACCAGGCGATGCTCGACAAGCGACTGGTTTACACCTGCGGTTACTGGAAAAACGCTGACAACCTGGATGACGCGCAGGAAGCCAAGCTGGACCTGGTGTGCCACAAGATCGGTGCGCATCCCGGCATGCGCATCCTGGAGCTCGGCTGCGGCTGGGGCAGCTTTGCCAAATACGCCGCTGAGAAGTACGGCGCTGAAGTGCTGGGTGTCACCGTATCCAAAGAGCAGGTAGCACTCGGCATGGAAATGTGCAAGGGGCTGCCGGTGGAACTGCGCCTGCAGGATTACCGTGAGGTCAGCGGCACTTACGACGCGGTCATATCGATCGGTGTGATGGAGCACGTGGGTTTCAAGAACTATCGCACTTATATGGAAGTGGTGGACCGCTGCCTCAAACCGGACGGTATCGGCTTCGTGCATACCATCGGCGTCAACCGGACTATCACACACGGTGAGCCGTGGACAGACAGGTACATCTTCCCCAACGGCATGCTGCCCTCAATCAGCCAGTTCGCCCGCGCAATGGAGTACCTGTTCGTGGTGGAAGATTGGCATAATTTCGGTCCGTACTACGACCCTACCTTGATGGCATGGCACGCCAACTTCGAGAAAGCCTGGCCTGACCTGAAAGCGAAATACGGAGATGTCTTCTACCGCATGTGGCGTTATTACCTGCTCAGCAGCGCCGGCGGCTTCCGTGCGCGCCACCAACAGTTGTGGCAGGTCGTGTTTACCCGCCAGGGCAGCCCACAGCCGGACTGCCGCCTGAGTTAGCCGGCGATGATCCATACTGAAGTGCTCATCGTAGGCGGCGGTCCCGCCGGGGCGTCCTGCGCCTGGCAGCTCAAACAGCGCGGTGTCGAGTTCATCCTGCTGGATAAAGCTGCCTTCCCGCGCCGCAAAACCTGCGCCGGCTGGATCACCCCGCGCGTGCTGCGCGATATTCAACTCGACCCCGCAACCTACCCGGGCAACTTCAGCACCTTCAGCAAGTTCAATATTGAGATCAAGGGACTGCGCTTCACGCTGCCTACCCTACAGCATGCCATCCGCCGCGCCGAGTTTGACCATTGGCTCATCAGCCGTGTGAATGAACATGTCATCACGCACGATGTGCATGAGATCAGGCAGGAGGGAGATAGATATGTTGTTGATGGGACGTACAGCACGCACTATCTGGTGGGCGCCGGCGGCACGCACTGCCCGGTGAAGCGCACACTGTTTGAAAACCAGCAAGGGGCGAAAAGCGGCACGCTGATCATCGCCCAGGAGGAAGAGTTCATTTACAACGGCGCCAGTGACCGCTGCCACCTGTGGTTCCTGCAGGATGGGCTGCCCGGTTATGCCTGGTACTTCCCCAAGTGTGGCGGAGTGGTGAACGTGGGTGTTGGAGCTGCCGCAGCAGGGTTGAAGCAGCGCGGAGACACCCTCAAACATCACTGGGAGCTGCTGGTGGAGAAATTGGAACGCTACGGGCTGGTGCGCAATCACGCCTTTCATCCTGTCGGGCATTCATATTACCTGCGCACCGCGTCGCCTGTATTACAACGGGGTAATGCCCTGCTCATCGGCGACGCCCTGGGGGTGTCCACGCTTGATATGGGTGAAGGTATCGGTCCATCCATTCAAAGCGGTATCAACGCCGCCAACGCCATCATCCACAAAACTCCCTACACGCTCACAGAGATCTCCAGCTTCTCATTTCCCTCGCTGCTCAAATTAAGGCGCTGACACCCCGGCGCGCGATACTCGCAGAATTCCGTCGTCTGTGCTATAAATGACCAAACAACAACGAAGGACTCATCATGGCAAAGGTCATCCCCATTGCAGAACGCATCAGTAAAGCACGCGCGCTCATCCAACAAGCGCGCGACCTGCCACTCCCATTTGAACACGGTTGGCTGGATTTTTCCTACGCCGCTAATGTCAAAGATATTATGCGGCAGGCGCGCGACCTGCTCAAGTTCATCCATTTCATGCCCAACGCTTCCCCAGAGGTCAAGCTTGAAGTGGAGCAGCTGATCGCTGAGATCGCCGCCGCGGAAAAAGAGATCCTGCATAAATCCTGAATCACAAGGTATAAAATGAGCGAAAAGGAAACAAAAAGGAAAACAGCACAAAAAAGGAGCGGCAAACGCGGCCGCGAATACTCCGATCTGACGCTGATCATTATCGTCCTGTTGGTACTGGCGGTGGCCATCATCGGCGGCAACATCGTTAAAACACGCCAGGCAGCGAAAGTCGTTCAAACAGCAGCCGAACCACAACTTAAACAGTACGCTGCCGCCCCCCCAATAACCATTGACACCGGCAAGCAGTACCTGGCGACAGTGAAGATGGCTGAGGGCGGAGAGTTCGTCATCGAGCTGTACCCCGAAAAAGCACCCATTACAGTAAACAGTTTTGTTTTCCTGGCGCGTGAGGGTTATTTCGACGGCGTCACTTTCCACCGTGTGCTCGCGGGCTTTATGGCGCAAACCGGTGACCCCACGGGTACCGGTGGGGGTGGACCGGGTTACCAGTTCGAGAACGAAGACAGCGACCTGGTGTTTGATAAGGCAGGCGTTGTAGCCATGGCCAATGCCGGGCGTGATACCAACGGCAGCCAGTTCTTCATCACTTATGCGCCTGTCGAGCGCTTGAACGGTGATTACACAATTTTTGGGCAGGTCATCAGCGGTATGGACGTGGTGAGCGGCATCACCCTGCGTGACCCGGAACAAAGTCCCGATTTTACCGGCGATGTGATCGAAAGAATCAGCATCAGCGAGAAGTGATTCAAAGCCAAAAACCTTGGTCAACAGGATCCCTCCCATGGGATCCTGTTTTGTGAATCGATCCTGAGGGATGCTTAAAAACCGATTCTTGCTGATCTGAAGTCCCAACTGTATAATCCATCGCATGTCGCCAAATCCGTGGGTCACCGGCGCGATCGTTCTGCTCACCTTCATCGGTATTGCCATTGGGCGCTATCCGATCATCAAGTCCAACCGCACGACCATCGCGTTGATGGGCGTGGCGCTGCTGCTGCTGACGCGCCAGGTGGCGTTCGAAAACCTGCCTGCCTATATCGACTTCAACACCATCATCCTGCTGTTCAGCATGATGATCATCAATGCTAACCTCAAGCTGGCCGGCTTTTTCAACCTGGCCGGCCGCTGGCTGGTGAAGGGTTCGCGGTCACCAAGGGTGTTCCTGGCACTGGAAGTGCTTCTGGTTGGTGTGCTCTCCGCTCTCTTTTTGAACGATACGATCTGCCTGATGTTCGCCCCCTTTCTCATCAACCTGATGGACTCACTGAAGCGCAATCCCATCCCTTACCTCATCGCGCTGGCAACCGCTTCAAACGTGGGTTCCACCGCCACACTCACCGGAAACCCCCAGAATATGATTGTCGGCATCTCCTCAGGTCTCACCTACACCGAATTTGCGCTGGCGCTAATCCCGGTGGCACTGCTGGGATTGACCGTCATCTGGTTGGTGCTGGTGTGGATGTTCCCCTTTGACTTTCGCCGCGAACCCTTTGAAGAAGCACCGGCCAGTGTTCCCGGAGAAATCACAAAACCACTGCTCACGAAGACGCTGTTCATCACCGCCGGATTACTGGTGGCATTTTTAGCGGGCGCCCACATCGCTCTCGCCGCGTTTCTGGCTGCCAGCCTGCTGCTCATCACGCGCCGCCACCAGCCGCAGACGGTCTTCGCTGAGTTCGATTGGAGCCTGCTGGTGTTCTTCTCCGCATTGTTCATCGTCAGCGGTTCGCTCGAAACCAGCGCGGTTACCAGTCAGCTGGTCAATATCAATGAACTATCCAAGAACATGGGAATCTGGAACCTCAGCCTCATTACCGCCGGCTTAAGCAACATCGTTTCCAATGTGCCGGCGGTGCTGCTGCTGAAGCCGCTTGTCGCTGGTATGGCGGAAGCGCGCATCGGCTGGTTGACGCTCGCCAGTGCCTCCACTTTAGCGGGCAATCTCACTTTGCTCGGTTCTGTCGCCAATCTTATCGTGGCGGAGACCGCTGCACGCTACCGCGTCGACCTCAGTTTCTGGAAATACACCAAACCGGGTTTTATTATTACGCTGATCACCCTGGCGCTCAATACCGGCTGGCTCTACCTCATCCGTTAACCCGCCAACACCGCCTTACCCAATTCCACCATCTCCTGAACACCCTCAACGCTATCCAGCCGCGCCTGGCGGGTGGTGATCTGCGCCCCGCTGGCTGAGAACTTGAGTACCGGCAGTTCCTTACCTTTCCACTTAAGTAACGCGTTCTCAAGATCAAAGGTGAGCATCTTCTCCGCGGCTTCCTGACTGGTAGCCCACACCGAGTAACGCTCAGCAAATGAACCGCGCCCGACCTTTACCTCGGCTAAGCCGGTCGCCTGGTCAGCCTCATCACCAAGCATCACGCGCAATGCTTTTTGCAACACCATGTCACCAAACATTCCCAACTGTACCTGCGGCAGTTTAGGGCCGATCATAACCAGCCCCTGGGTAGAGGTCACGCGGTCAGTGAACCACCGGTTGTTGTGGGCTACCGCTGAGGAACCAGCTTCGCTGGTGTTCGGTGTTGAAGAAACCAGTGCTTCCAGCGTCCAATCAGCCGCGCGCAGGATGAAACCAGCAAGCTGCGGTCGGGAAACTTTTTCATATACCCAGCCATTGCGTTGTGCTAATTGGAGGATGGCAGCTTCCTTTTCCTTCTTCTTTTTAGCTGTGATGACAAAGATGGCCGCCACGATGACTGCGGTGACTATGACCACGATTGCCGAAACGAAAAGATCGTCCATGGGTTCCTCCTGCGTGGACCGGTATGATGGATATTGTGCCTATATTATATATAACGTCATCGTAATGGTAGCCTGCTTCGATGCGAATTTGATAATCATTTTCGATAAAGCGGTGTATTGACATGTTCCCGTGTGTTCTAACCGCAGTGGGGATTATAATGGGCTGTAATTTCGAGCGCGGAGGCTTGCGATGATGGACAAATTGATCGATCACCTTAATACAATAGAAAAAGCTAACCTGCTCTCTCTTGAAGGGATGACCCCGGAGCTGGCTGAACGCCTATCTGCCGGTAAACCCTTCATCTCAGAGGAAAACCTGCTCAAGGTTGAAGGCATCACCCCCGGCCTGCTCGAAACATGGAAAAAGAACCTGCCTGCAGAGGCGAAAAGCGCAGTCAGGGCATCAGCGCCCATACGGCAACCGGAAGAGAGGGTCGCAAGCAAGAGCACACCTGAACCCACAGCCAGCAAAAGCAGCAAAGCCGGTCGTATCATCACCCGCACCCTGATCGCGCTCCTCATCCTGGCTGCGCTCGCCGCTGCAGCCTATTACGGCATACCCTACTTCCGCGATAAGGTGCTGCGCCCGCTCGAATCCAACACCACGCGCGTTGGCGAGCTCGCCGCAACCCAGGCCGCTGACACCGGCCGCCTCGAAGGGGACCTGGCCGCTCTGCAGGGTGAGGTCGTCAACCTGCAGGAGCAGATCGCCACGCTGCAGTCACAGGCGGAGGCAGCCAGTGAGTCCATCGCCTCGCATTCCGCCAGTCTGAAGGAACTGGAAACTTTGCAGTCCACGCTGCGGGTAGAAATGGAAACACAAAACGCCGCAGCATTGACGCGCATGGATGAACAACTCTCCCTCACGCGCGCGCTGGAACTGCTTTCCCGCAGCCGACTTTACCTTTCGCAGAACAATTTCGGCATGGCGCGCACCGACGTTTCCGCCGCGCGCGACCTGCTTTTCCCGCTGCTCGAAACCACTTCACCTGACCAGGTTGACGGGCTGCGTGTTGTCATCAACCGCCTGGATATGGCGCTTGGCAACCTGCCGGCCTACCCGGTGGTGGCAGTATTCGATGTCGATACTGCCTGGCAGCTGCTCGTGGATGGACTGCCCGCGGTTCCTGACGCGCTCGTGACACCCCTGGTCACCACGTTGACCCCGCCACCCACGGCGACCCCTGAAGCCGCGATCACCCCGCTGCCGCAGCAAACACCGCCGGTGGCGCCTACTGCCACACCCTGATACCAGGCGCACCGTGGCAACATTCTCTCACAGCCTTTGGGGGCTGTATTACTCGTTTCCCGGTTGTCGTAAGATTTACCCGTTACTGAATGCATAAATTGACTGTGGTTAAGTGATATGATTTATTTTCTTTTAATTAACAAAGGCGGTTACTGATGTTGAACATGAACTTTAAGAAGATCGCTAAAGAATTCCCGCGCAAGTTCTGGCTGGTGGTGGGGGTTTCCTTTATCGACCATGTGGGCGGGACGATGCTCTTCCCGTTCTTCGCGCTATACATCACTCAGAAATTCAACGTGGGCATGACGGAAGCCGGCGTGGTGCTCGGATTGTTTTCAGTTGCCGGTCTTATTGGTCAGATGATCGGTGGTGCGTTGACCGATAAATTTGGTCGCCGCAAATTGATCATCTTCGGCCTTGTCTTCAGCGCACTCAGTACATTGACGCTGGGTTTTATCAATGATTTTTCAGCCCTCATCCCGCTGGCCATCGGCATCGGCTTACTCTCTGATGTCGCCGGCCCGGCGCACGGCGCGATGATCGCCGACATTCTGCCCGAACACCAGCGCCAGGAAGGCTTCGGCATCCTGCGTGTCATCGGTAACCTTGCCTGGATCATTGGTCCCACCATCGGCGGCTTCGTAGCGGGAAAATCCTTTCTCGCCCTGTTCATCACCGACGCCATCATCAGCAGCGTAGTGGCCTTCCTCTTCTACCTGTTGATCCCTGAAACCAAGCCCGAAAACCACCCGGGTGAGAAGGCAGAAAGCATGCTGGTTACTTTCAAAGGATATTTTAGGGTGCTGCGCAACTCGGCGTTCATGGCCTTCATGGCTGCCGGCATG
Organism: uncultured Anaerolinea sp.; assembly: GCA_964390015.1. GTDB lineage: Bacteria > Chloroflexota > Anaerolineae > Anaerolineales > Anaerolineaceae > UBA6107. The sequence continues at coordinate 18,924 of CAYMGO010000018.1, forward strand.
CTGATGGGACTGGTCTACCAGCAAATGTATAACTCCCTCTCAGTTTACCTGCGCGATAATCACGGCATTGACCCCAAGGGTTATGGCTTTCTGCTCACGGCCAGCGCCATCGTGGTCATCCTCTTCCAGTTCAGCATGACACGCTGGATCAAGAAGAAACCCGCTTTCAAGATGATGGCGCTGGGGACGCTCTTCTACATGCTGGGGTTCAGCATGTTCGGTTTCGTCGGTCAGTACTGGCTGTTCGTGCTGGCAATCGTGGTCATCACCATCGGCGAGATGATCGTGGTGCCCACCAGCCAGACGCTGGCGGTGAACTTCGCACCGGAGGATATGCGCGGTCGTTATATGGGCGTGTTCGGATTTACCTGGGCGGTCCCTGCCACCATTGGTCCCGGTGCCGCCGGCGTGATCCTCGATAACTTCAACCCAAACCTGTTATGGTATATCGGCGGGGTGCTCTGCGCCGTTTCAGCCCTGGCATACTACGCCCTTCACGTAAGGATCGGCACCCAGGAACGCTTCCAGCCCGCGCCGGACGAACCCGCAGCGATGCAGTGAAACTACACCAGATACTGGCCAACAAGTAACCGGATCCATAGATGAAGAAAACTTCTGCTATCATTTTTCGAAACCTGTACGACGCCTTTGACGCGCCGGTGACCGTTCTGGACTGCGGACTGATGTGTGCGCCGCACAATCCGCGCGGCATCCCCTTCTGCTGCGATATCTGCTGCGCCGTGCCGGTCGCCTATAAATCGGAGTGGCAGTATTTACGTAGCAGCACCTCGCTGTGGCACAACTGGCGCGGAGACGAGTGCGCGGATGAAAAAAGCAATCGCACAGAGCTGCTACAGCAGACCCCCGCCCACCTCTGCCTGTTGGCCTGCCGCGGAGTGGAATTCTGCGAGCGTTCCAATCGCGCGGTCAGCTGCCGGCAGTTCCCGTTTTTTCCTTACATCACCAGTGACTACCGCTTCATTGGCCTCACCTATGATTGGGAATTCACCACCAGGTGCTGGGTGATCAGCAACCTGCATCTGGTGACCGATGCCTATAGAAACGAGTTCATCCTGACTTTTGACAGGCTTTTTGAAACCTGGCTGGAGGACCTGGATTGCTACGCGGAACTTTCGGCTGAAACTCGCGAGCATTACAAAGCGCGTCACAGGCGCATCCCGTTGTTGCACCGGGATGGATCCACCTGCCTGGTGAGCCCGGCAAGTGAGAGAGTGCACCGGGTTACATTCAGTAAACTGGCGCGCTTCAAACCCTATATCGATCTTCCTCGATAACTCCTGCTCTTTGCTAACGTTATTACCAGTTGATTTTCTTGCTTTGAATGGGTATGATAGTAAAGATGGGATTATTGATCGGAGGTGAGCTATGAAAAAAAACATCCTGTTCGCAGTAACCCTGCTATTGACCCTCTCCTTGACGGCGTGTAATTTCCCGATTGGTGGTGCGGGTCAATCTGAATCGGTCGCGCAAACCGAAATTGCCCTCAACGTGGCCTTGACACAGTTCGCAGCCAGCCAGACAGCTGCCGTGCCGCCGCCTGTTGAACCTACCGCCACCGTGGCAGCTCCCACCACCGCGCCTCAAACGCCCACCCCATCGAATACCCCTGAACCTACCCTGACCCCCACACAGGGCGGCGTATGGTTGACCGTGCAGGAGAACACAAACTGCCGCGCGGGTCCGGGCAGTATGTACGGCTTCCTGGGATTGATCAACGCCGGTCAGCAGGTTGAAGCGGTTGGACGCAGCACGGTCAATGATTATTACTACATCAAGAACCCGACCTCCTACAGTGACTACTGCTGGTTGTGGAGCCGCTATTCCACCGTCGCTGGTAACACAGGCAACCTGCCGGTGTTTACCCCCCAACCCACACCCACCCCCGAGGTCACGCCCACCAATACAAAGGCACCGGCGGATTTCTCGGTTAAATATTTGAACACACAAAAATGCGGTGGTTTATACGGCATTCAACTTTACGTGGAAAACACGGGCAGCACTACCTGGCAATCCATCAGGGTGAAACTGGATGATGTTACCAACGCGGTAACCACCACCCACAAGAACAACTCCTTCTTGGGTACTGACGGATGTGTGAAGGACGTTTCCAATCAGCAGGGAGACCTGACACCCGGCGAGTTCTCTCGCGTTGCCCTTGTCGATGATGGTGAATTCAACTACAATCCTTCAGGTCACAGTTTCACCGCCACCGTGACCATGTATGCCAATGATGGCAACCTGGGCACATCGGTGACCAAAACGATAAACTTCACACCATAAAAGGAAACTCTGCAGCATTAAGGAACCCACTAATATGAAAAGAATTACGCTTTTGATTACTCTGTTTTTTATCCTGACTTTGTCGATCAGCGCTTGCCAGGGCGGTCCCACGCCCATAGCACCACTTGAGCAGGAAGACCTGCAGACGCTCGTTGCAGGCACGCTTACCGCTGCCGCAGTGGAAATTGGCCAGACGATGACCGCCGGAGTTACCGTTACCGCTACCCTTGCACCCACCTTGACTGAAACCGCCACCCTGCCGCCGACTGAAACCCCCACCAAAGAAGTTGTGACGCTTACCTTAAGCGGCAATACCAACTGCCGTAAAGGCGCCTCGACTTACTTCCCATCCATCACCATTTTTCCAGCCGGGTCAACACTTGAAGTGATTGCCCGCAACCCGGCGAACGATTACTTTTACGTGCGCGCACCTGAATCAGAAAGCGGCGGCTGTTGGATCTGGAAGGAATTCACCTCATTTACAGGTAACCTGGAATCGCTGGTCATCTACACACCGGTTCCCACACCCCTTCCCACCGCCACAAATACTCCGCCGCCAGGTGCTAATTTCACCGCGCAGTTCGTTGGGCTCACTTCCTGCGGATCGGGTCTCGCCGCCAATTTTAATATCACCAATACCGGTTTTCACAACCTGCAATCCGTACGCATCAAGAATTCAGTCGCGGGCGACGCGACCGTTTACACTCACACGAACAACATCTTCAGCCAGTGGAGCGGCGGCGTAAAATACGCCTCATTATCTGAGATCACCAGTGGTAAATCAATGATCGTTTCCACATGTAAACCCGGCGAATTTGGCAGCAACCCATCGGGTAAAGAAATCAACGCAGAGATTACCATTTGTCTCAAGGATGACCTGACCGGTGCCTGCACCACGCAAAACATCGGGTATAAGCCTGATTGACAAGAATTAACTGATCATAATATGCTCCGGAAAACCACAACTTCCGGAGCATAATTTTTAAGTCATTTTTCGAAACTGGGTATTGTAAAGCGTCGCGTAAAGCCCGTTCATCACCAACAGCTGCGTGTGGGTGCCCTGCTCCACCACCCGCCCACGGTCAATGACCAAAATCAGGTCAGCCGCCAGGATGGTACTGAGACGGTGTGCGATAACGATGCTGGTGCGCTTGTGCATCACGCGCTTGAGCGCGTCTTGAATGAGCGCTTCAGATTCGCTGTCAAGGCTGCTGGTGGCTTCATCCAACACCAGGATGCGCGGATCTTTTAGGATGACACGCGCAAGAGAAAGTCGCTGCTTCTCGCCACCACTCAGCCGGTAACCGCGCTCTCCCACCACAGTGTCGTATCCTTCCGGCAGGTCACTGATGAAGCTATGAATATTGGCAGCCTTGCAGGCATCCTCCACCTCGGCTTGCGTGGCATCCAGCTTTGAATACAGCAGGTTGGTGCGGATCGTGTCATGAAAGAGATAGGTTTCCTGAGTGACCATACCGATCTGCCTGGTGAGAGACTCCAGGGTCACATCGCGCAGGTCGCGGCCGTCAATGAGAATCCGCCCGCTGGAGGGATCATACAACCGCGGGATGAGGTAAGTGAGAGTTGTTTTACCAGCGCCGCTCGGACCCACCAGCGCGACCAGCTGCCCGGGTTTTACATGAAAACTGATATCTTCCAGCGCATTTCCCCTGGCCTGTGAGCGCCGCTCCTCAGGTTCAGGTTCATCATCCGAAAGCGCAGTAATGATGCTATCCACGCTCCCGTATCGGTGAACATCGCTGAGTAGTTGCTCGTCCCCCGCCTGGTAAGCGAAGGTTACATCGTCAAAGACAATCTCGCCTTTCACATCCTTCAGCTGAGGCGCACCGGGTTTTTCTGCTATCTCAACAGGAAGGTCAATAACCTCGAATACACGCTCGAAACTGACGATCGAAGAGGCAAAGTCGACCGGGGCGTTCGTGAGCCCCTGTATGGAACTGAAAAGATTGACCAGGTAAGCACTGAACGCCACCACCGTACCGATGGTGAACACACCAGTAATAACAAAATAACCACCCAGCCCGTACACCAGGGATGTGCCCACAGCGACCAGCAAACCACTGATGGCCATGAAAACCGACCCGGTCTGCGCGCGCTTGATACCATTATCCTTCACCTGGTTGGCACGCCGGCTGAAGCGCTCCACCTCCTGCTGTCGCCTGCCGAAAATCTTCACCAGTATCGCGCCACCGATGTTGAGAGTCTCATTCATCATCGCGTTCATTGACGCGTTGGCCTCCAGTTGCTTGCGCACGATATCACGCAGCCGTGTGCTCAGTTGCTTCGCTACAAGGATGAATAAGGGCGCAACCACCAGGCTGATCAATGTCAGCCGCCATTCCAGCGTCAGCATCACCACCAGCACGGTAATGACCTGCACCAGGTTGGAGATGATCGAGACCATGGTATTGGTGACCGCGTTTTGCGCCCCCACCACGTCGTTGTTCAAGCGGCTCATGATCTCGCCGACCCTGGTGTTCGTGAAGAAGCGCAGCGACATACGCTGCAGATGCGCGTAGAGCGCTACCCTCAGGTCTCGGATGACCCCTTCTCCCACTGACGAGTTCAAGCGGCGATTGAACACATTTAACGCGCCATTCATCAGCGCAACCAGCAGCAATGTGACCGCCAGCATTACCAACCGCCTGAGGTTGCCCTCGGGGATTGTCTTATCGATCATTTCGCGCATGATCAAGGGGTTCAGCAATCGCAGCCCTGAACTTGCAATGATCACCAGCAGCGTGGCTACCAATTGCCACCTGTATGGGCGCGCGTAAGCGAATACACGTTTGATCAAAGGCCAGGTAAGATCTGGTTTCTTGTCATCCGTGGTCGCCTGCCTTCTCATTCCATGCATCATAATCAATTCTTCTTTCAGTCAGGTATGCTCTTATGGTAGGTTAAAAAACAGGATTGGTCAAGTTGACCAATCCCTTAGCCTTGAGCACCCGAAAAGCTACAGGCATTCTCCAAGATCACACAGACCGTTAGCATTCTGGTCGGTATAACGGCGGCAACGACCGGGGAAGGCACAAGCCTGGGGGCACTGCACACTGCACACCGCCATCGCCTGCGTGGCTGGCTCCGCGGTTGTTGCGACAGCTGGTGCTGCTGTTGGCTCTGCTGTGATCGGTGTGGAGGTTGCAGGCGCCTGGCTGCCAGCTGCCTGGTGCGTGGGTTCAATAACCGTGGCCGCGGTTGGAGGTTCCACTGCCGCGGAGACTGTATCCATACCGGTTGAACTACCTTTTGCTTTCACTGGCGGGATGGCATTCTCAGAAATGACATTGGTGATCGCCAGGATGGACCCCAGGCTGACCACTCCCATCATAGCCAGAAACTGACGCCTGTCGATCACCTGGCGGCTGGTTTGAACTTTTACAGGAAGCGGTACTAACTCACCCACGGGCGTCTTTACCGGGATTTTCCTGCCGTTTTCTCCCCAGATCTTTCCGGTGATGTTGACCACCCAACGCCAGTGTACACCAACCTTAACCACGATCAATCCCAGTGTGGCATAAGAGGCGTATGTATGCAGGTCAAGCCAGGCAATGTAGTTTACAACAACCAGATCCAGCCAGGTGGAGATGATCAGCCCTGTTTCAAGTATGACGATGAACCCGACCACGATC
>CAYMGO010000018.1:24977-26707 GCA_964390015.1 uncultured Anaerolinea sp.
AAAACCACAAACCATCGGTATAATAGGGAGATTATGAGAACGAATCCCAAACTGGTCATCTTCGACTTCGACGGCACACTGGCTGATACCCGGCCTTTCATGTTGAGCATCCTCGACCACCTGGCAGAGCGCTTTAACACCAGGCGAATGGACGAAAACGCGCTTGAGCAGCTGCGGGGTTACACCGCCAGGCAGATCATGAAAATGTACCGCGTTTCGATGTGGAAGTTTCTGCTGATGACGCGCGAATCTCAGAAATTACTTTATCAGAACATCGCTTCCATCAAGCTGTTCCCCGGGATTGAAAACGTAATGCGCACCATCGCACAGAATAACATCACCATTGCCGTTGTGACCTCAAACCAGTTGAAGAACGTCCTGGCGGTGCTCGGTGAAGAACTCGCCGGGCTGGTGACGATCTTTGAATGCGAAGCCGGGTTCTTTTCCAAGGCTGCCAGGCTGCGCCGCACGCTGCGCAAAGCCGGCATCAGACCTGATGAAGCGCTCAGCCTGGGTGATGAGACCCGTGATATCGAGGCCGCGCGCAAAACCGGCATTCCGTGCGGCGCTGTCACGTGGGGTTATGGCGACCTGGAAACCCTGCGCGATCATCAGCCTGACCACCTGCTCACTTCCGTTGAGCGTATCCTGGATATCACTGTTTGCGGTACCTGACCGTTCTCAAATTTGATTGGTCTGTAACTGTTATTAAATGAACTTATAACCTTTCTGGAGGATCAACGATGGAATATCGATTTTTAGGTAAGACAGGTTTACAGGTAAGCGCTCTCTCGCTTGGTTCGTGGGTCACCTTTCACAACCAGGTAGGAATTGAAGCCGCCGTGGATTGCATGACCACCGCTTACGATGCAGGGGTGAACTTCTTTGACAACGCTGAGGTGTACGCCAGTGGCAAATCAGAAGAAGTGATGGGCGCGGCGTTGAAGCAGCTCGGTTGGCGGCGCGGCAGCTACCTGGTTTCCACCAAGATCTACTTCGGCATCAACGAGGGCATTAACGAACAAAACACACTCAACCGAAAACGCCTGATCGAGGGTATCAACGGTTCACTGCAGCGCCTCGAGATGGATTACGTCGACCTGCTCTACTGCCACCGTGCCGATAAGACCACTCCCATAGAGGAGACGGTGTGGGCGATGCACAATATCATCGAATGGGGCAAAGCGCTCTACTGGGGCACCTCCGAATGGCCTGCGGCGGATATTATTGCAGCCATAGAGATCGCTGAAAGGCACCACCTGCACAAGCCCGTGGTCGAGCAGCCGCAGTACAACATCTTCTGGCGCGACCGCATGGAAAAGGAATACGCTAGATTGTTCCGCGATCACAAATACGGCGCTACCATTTTCAGCCCGCTTGGCGCCGGTCTGCTCACCGGAAAGTACCAGAATGGTGTTCCCGCAGATTCGCGCGGTGCGCTCAAAGGGTACGAATGGCTGCGCAGCAAGTTCACGGATAAAGAAGCCCTGACGAAAGTGCAGGCGCTGGGTGACCTGGCAAAAGAAACGGGCATGTCACTGCCGCACCTGGCCATCAACTGGGTGCTCAAGAACCCCAACGTCAGCAGCGCCATCACCGGCGCCAGCCGCGTGGAACAGGTGCGTGATAACATGAAAGCCCTGGATTTTGCCGATAAGTTGACCCCCGATGTGATGGAACGCGTCGAGCACATTCTGGGCAGGTGGGAGAAGGATCTGAACGGCTGAGAA
>CAYMGO010000018.1:26807-29091 GCA_964390015.1 uncultured Anaerolinea sp.
GGAACGCGTCGAGCACATTCTGGGCAGGTGGGAGAAGGATCTGAACGGCTGAGAAGTTTAAACCTGCGTTATAGAAAAAATACCGCGAGAAATTCGCGGTATTTTTTGACCTCACATATGAACCATGGAAAAAGGACCATTTTTAATGAAAAGAATTAACCCTGCAAACCTCTAAATCGCCTGGGTCGTCACGCTCCTGTGTTCCACTCTACCCGAGAGCCTGCCGGGTTCACAGAGGATGGTAATGCCCTCCTGGTGGCAGTGGTCACAGATAATTCCGCTGCTCGTTTTACTGAGCGGTTCAAACCGTTTCGAGCTGTCAAACCACTTTGTTTGTCCCTCTTCTATCTCGCGGCTTACTTGCTTCTTACGATAAAAACCTCGCCGGAACAAAAATCAACTACAATTGAGTACGTCATGGATGCCCTTCAATACCTCATCGCCAGCCTGGGCGCGTTCGCTGCGGGCGCGGTTAACGCGCTGGCTGGAGGAGGCACACTCATCACGTTTCCCATCCTCACCGCACTCGGTCTGCCGGCAGTGACTGCCAACATTACCAGCACAGTCTCCTTATTTCCCGGTTATTTCGGCGCCACATGGGCGCAGCGTCGCGACCTGGCGGGGCAGCGCAGCCGGTTGATCGCCTTTTTACCGGCAGCCGCGCTGGGCGGTTTGATTGGCGGTCTGCTGCTGCTCTACAGCGGCGAGAAGGTGTTCAAGCAGTTGGTGCCTTTCCTCATCTTGTTTGCCTCCCTATTGCTGGCGCTGGGTGAGCCGCTGCGCAAGCGGCTCATCAGTACGGGTTCTGCGCTGCACCAAAAACACCCATCACGGCTGTTCCTCATCTCCCTGCCTATCGGGCTGGCGGCTGTGTACGGAGGCTACTTCGGCGCCGGACTGAGCGTGATCGTGCTGGCCATCCTGGCGCTGCTGCTGGAGGATTCACTTACCCGCCTGAACGCGCTCAAGCAGTTCATCTCTTTTGCCGCCAACACCGGCGCGGCCGTGTTCTTCCTGTTTTCCGGTAAAGTGATTTGGAGCGTGGCCGCGGTGATGGCCGTTAGCGCCCTGCTGGGTGGAATGGCAGGCGGCAGGCTGGCTGGCCGGGTGAACCCGGTGGTGTTGCGTTGGATCGTTGTGAGCATCGGGCTGATCGTGGCGGTGATCTTTTTCCTGCAATTCTACATTTTTATTTGAAAGAAGGAGACCTCTCAATGTCAGTTTTCTCTGATCTATCCACATACTCACCTGCCGAAAAAGCCCGGTTTTTCCTGGATTACTTCTGCATGCGCCTGCCTACACGGCGAGTGGGCAGTTCCGGAAACCAGGAAGCCACCGCCTTCGCGGCAGGAGTGCTGGAAAACCTGGGGTACCAGGTCGAAACACCGATGTTCAGGTGCCTGGACTGGAGGACTTTGGGAGCCTCGTGCCGGGTAGGAGCCACGGATTTCCCGATTCTTTCCAGCCCATTTTCGCTGGGATGCGACGTCACCGCTCCCCTGCGTGCTGCCGCGACCATGGAGGAACTCCAAGCTGAGGACTGCCGTGGCGAAGTCTTGCTGCTTCACGGAGATTTGGCGCGCGAGCAATTGATGCCTAAGAATTTCACCTTTTACAATCCCGAACACCATCAGCTCATCATCGCCCTGCTGGAGCAGAAAGCCCCTGCTGCTATCATCACTGCCACCGGACGCAACCCCGAGCTGGCAGGAGCCGCTTACCCATTCCCGCTCATTGAGGACGGCGATTTTTACATCCCCTCTGTGTACACCACTGATGTGACCGGGGAACAACTCGCCGTCATGGTCGGTCAGGCCGCGCATGTGCTGAGCCGGGCAGAACGCGTCCCTTCCACCGGGAGCAACGTCGTTGCCAGCAACCAATCTTGTGCCCCACAAAAAGTGGTTATCTGCGCGCACATTGACGCTAAAACAGGAACCCCCGGCGCGCTCGATAACGCCGCGGGTGTGATCACCCTGTTATTGGCGGCTGAACTCCTGCGCGATTACGAGGGGGAGCCGGGGGTGGAATTTATATTGATGAACGGTGAGGATTACTACGGCGCCAATGGCGAGATGCTCTACCTGGAGCAAAACCCTCCGGGCGCCGGGAACATCCGTTTATTCATTAACATGGATGGGCTTGGATATATTGCAGGAAGAACCGCTTTTTCGTTTTACAACCTCCCTGAATCAGTCCGTCTGCGGTTCTCTCAAGTGTTGAGCAACCACCCGAATGTGTACGAAGGCGAACAGTGGTACCAGGGAGATCACAGCATTATGGT
>CAYMGO010000018.1:29191-33523 GCA_964390015.1 uncultured Anaerolinea sp.
ACCCGAATGTGTACGAAGGCGAACAGTGGTACCAGGGAGATCACAGCATTATGGTAATGAACGGCATTCCGGCGGTGGCGGTGACCACGGATGACATTTCGGTAATCTCGCGGGAGATCACGCACACCGAAAAGGACGTGCCTGCGTTGGTTGACGTGGAAAAACTGATCGAGGCGGCGCACATCATTCACGAAATGGTGCGGGCATTTTCACTGCCTGAATAATCAGGTCTCTTCAGCACTGCCGCACGGGTTTATTACCGATGATTACTTGGTTGAATCCATGCGGCGCACGATCAGGCGCACGCCTTCAACCTTCTCCACCACAACCTTTTCACCTTTTTTAATCGGCGCTTCACCCGCTGCGAGCGCCGCGCTCCACTGCTCACCTGCCACCTGCACAATGCCGGTTGGCGCGATGCGCGTGATCACGTATCCATCCTTGCCCTCAAGAGATTCGCGACCGGTGACGATGGGCTTCTTCATCGCCCGCAGCGCGATCATAACCACAGCAAAGAAGGAAAGCCCAATGAATAGACCCATACCGATGACCAGCCCGACCGACACCTTGGGAAAACCGGGGATGGAAAGTGAATTGAACAGGATCAACGCCCCGGCGATGAACGAGCCGGTCCCTGCCGCCGTGAGCGCGCCGTGTGTCGGCGCCTTGATATCTAATATGAAAAGCACGAAAGCGATAATGAGGAAGACAATACCGAACCAGTTCACCGGCAGAATTCCCAGCCCATAGATCGCCAGCGCCAAAAGCACCGCCCCGGTGAACCCTGCCACCCAACCACCCGGGCTGGAGATCTCAATAAGGATTGCCTGCACCCCGATCGAGAGCAGCAGGAAAACAATATTCGGGTTGGTGAGCAGACCCAGTACATCCTCCACCATGGTTGCATTCACAGGCACCAGCGCGGCATCTTTTGAACGGATGACCACTTCATTGCCGTTCATCAGCACCTTGCTGCCGTCGATCTGTGCCAGCAGGTCCTCGATGTCGCGCGCGATGTAGTCAATGAGGCCGACCTCCAGTGCCTCGGCTGAATTGGCCGCCGTGGCCTTTTCGATGGTCTCTTCGGCCAATCTCACCGCATCCACTCCACGACGTGCAGCCAGCGAACGCACGCTGGCTTTTAGGATCTCCTTGGTTTTTTCCTCCAGGGTCGATTCAATATCCTCCCCTTGCATACCCACCGGGCTGGCTGCGCCAATTGCCGATTCAGGCGCCATAGCCGCGATGTGCCCTGATAAGACCAGCAGCGTGCCGGCTGATGCCGCCATCGCGCCGCGTGGTGAAACAAATACCACCACCGGTACCGGGCTGGCAAGGATCTGCTGCACCAGACTGTTCATCAGGTCAACACTGCCGCCGGGAGTGTTCAGCTCGATAATAAGGAGCCCGGCTCCATCTGCCATCGCCCGATCAATGCCGCGTTTCAGGTAACCGCTCCATACCGGCGTCAGCGGCCCTTCCAACGTTACCACCATCGCTTCCGGTGAATCCGTTTGGCCGTGAACCGCACCAAGCGGCTGGATGAGCGAGAAAAGTACCATCAAGCAGAGATTGACCAGTAAAATGAATCGCGTTTTCATCTATTTGCGCTCCTTTTAAGATTATAGCATGCGGGAGTTCCCCGGAACGCGCCTCCAACAGGATTCCAACAAAATGTTGATACTTTATTAATACTCCCCTGCTATTCTAAGGAGGTATAAAAGTAATCTGGCAACAAGGAGAAGTGATATGGGAAAAATTATAGGAATTGACCTGGGTACAACCAACTCCGTGGTCTCGGTGATGCAGGGTGGTGACGCGGTGGTGATCAACACTGCCGAAGGCGCGCGCCTGTGCCCCTCCGTGGTCGCGTTCAACAAGAACGGCGAGCGCCTGGTGGGACAGACTGCCAAACGCCAGTCCATCATAAACCCTGAAAACACCGTGTTTTCAATCAAACGCTTTATGGGACGACGTTACGACGAAGTTGAGAGCGAACGCAAAATGGTGCCGTTTGAGGTGATCGCCGGACCTATGAACGACGCGCGCGTGCGCATTCCGGTGACCAACCGCGATTACTCGCCGCAGGAGATCTCGGCGATGATCCTGGCCAAGCTCAAGGCAGATGCCGAAGCCTACCTTGGGGAAAAGGTCACCCAGGCGGTGATCACTGTACCGGCGTACTTCAACGACAGCCAGCGCCAGGCCACCAAGGACGCAGGCAAGATCGCCGGGCTTGAAGTGCTGCGCATTATCAACGAACCCACCGCGTCAGCACTGGCATACGGTTTGGATAAAAAGAAGAACGAGAAGATTCTGGTGTTCGACCTGGGCGGCGGCACCTTTGACGTTTCAGTGCTGGAAGTTGGTGAAGGAGTCTTCGAGGTCAAATCCACCAGTGGGGATACTCACCTGGGTGGCGACGATTGGGATGAGGTCATCGTCAATTGGGCGGCTGATCAGTTCCAGGTGGACCAGGGAATCGACCTGCGCAAAGACCGCCAGGCGCTGCAGCGACTGCGTGAAGCAGCCGAAAAGGCCAAGATCGAGCTCTCCACCGTGATGGAGACAGAGATCAACCTGCCTTACATCACCGCGGACGCCAACGGCCCCAAGCACCTGGTGACCAAACTCAGCCGTTCTCGCTTTGAACAGATGACCGCTCACCTGCTGGAACGCTGTAAAAAGCCCTTCGAGAACGCGCTCAAGGATGCCGATCTCAAGGCCTCCGACATTAACGAACTGGTGCTGGTCGGTGGTTCCACGCGCATGCCGCAGGTTATTGACCTGGTACGCGGTCTGATCAATAAGGAACCCAACAAGGGTGTCAACCCGGATGAAGTGGTTGCCATTGGCGCTGCCATCCAGGGTGGTGTGCTCGGCGGCGAAGTGAAAGACATCCTCCTGCTCGACGTGACCCCGCTTTCGCTGGGTGTCGAGACAATGGGCGCGGTGATGACCGCTGTAATTGAGCGCAACACCACCATCCCCATCCGCAAATCGCAGATCTTTTCAACCGCCGATGATGGACAGACCGCGGTAGATATCCACGTGCTGCAGGGTGAACGCCCCATGGCGGCGGATAATATGACCCTCGGGCGTTTCCGCCTGGAAGGCATCCCCACCGCCCCGCGCGGCATCCCGCAGATCGAGGTGACATTTGATATTGACGCCAACGGTATCCTCAATGTTACCGCGCAGGATAAAGCCACCGGACGTGAACAAAAAGTGACCATTACAGCCTCAACCAACCTGCAGAAAGCCGATATCGAGCGCATGGTCGAGGAATCTAAATTGCACAAAGCCGAGGATGAGCGCCGCAAAGAATTGGCGGAAGCGCGCAACATCGCGGATAACGCCGCATACCAGGTGGAAAAAGCCATCAAGGAAGCCGGCGACAAAGTCTCTGCCAACGACAAATCCGCCATCGAAGCCCGCATTCAGGAGTTGCGCGGCGCGATGACAGGTGAAGAGGTTTCACGCATCAAGAGCCTTACCGAAACGCTGCAGCAGGATTACGCCCGCGTGATGCAGGCTTCCGCGCAAACGCAGACCACCCCGGGTGGCGGCGATACCGGCGGCAGCACCCCACCTGATGACGGCGGTGACGTGGTCGACGGCGAATTCACCGACAAGAATTAACAAATCAACACAGAGGGGGAGGTTCGCACGATTCTCGCGTCCCCGAGCTCAATTTGCGAGAGGGATGAACCTCCCCTAAATATTTTCCCCAGTTCATTTACAATACATGCGTTATGGAAAAACAAAAAACCATCAGGGTCAAAACACTGGCGTGGATAGAGCGGGATGGTTTCCTCTTCGTGGTCAAAAATCACGATAGCGTCAAGGGGGATGATTACTACCGTCCGGTCGGCGGCTGCGTGGAGTTCGGTGAGAGTACGAGCGCCGCGCTGCATCGCGAAATAAAAGAGGAGCTGGACACCACCATTGCCATCGGTGGTGAACCGTTGATCCTTGAGAACATCTTCACCTGTGATGGCGAAACCGGCCACGAGATCGTGTACCTATACCCGGCGTGTTTTAAGGACCCTGGTTTCTATGAGCGAAAACCGTTCAACCTTCACGAAACCAACGGGGAAGAATTGGAGGCCACGTGGATCAACCTTAAAGAATGCCTGCGTGGGGAATTACGCCTGGTGCCTGAAACGCTGCTGGATTGGTACCACGCCAGGCGGTGAGCTAGTTACTATTCTCCAACGTACACCACCCGGTACACCCGCCCGCTTTTATCATCTGAAATATACAACGCACCATCCGCGCCAACGATCACATCCGCCGGCCTGCCCCAGGTACCCGCGCTGCCGCAGGTTT
>CAYMGO010000019.1:0-10787 GCA_964390015.1 uncultured Anaerolinea sp.
GAACTAACGAAATCATCAAAAGCTAATGGTAAAGAATTCTTAAAATATGCCAAAATGATTGTAACCTTGACTTAAAAGTCTTAAAATTTAAGACAGTTCTTCTCAGTAAACTTTTCTCGTTATTGGTGAATTTATTTATTTTTACGCATTTCCGTGATGAAGTGAATGATTCAACACTTCCACTTCCCTGTTAATAAATGGCAAACATGAATATGGTGGAGAGAGAAAGTCCGGAAAGGAAATGGAGATGAACCAGAAGGTTAGTGATTTCTTAGGGGCAAAGCGATTGGCAGTCGTTGGCGTTTCCCGCTCACCCCAGAAGTTCGGGACGGCCATCTATAATGAGCTGAAAGCCCGCGGATTGGATGTCGTTGGAGTGAACCCCTCGATGGAGACCATTTCAGGGGACAAATGCTATCCCAACCTGGCAGCTCTTGCGGGCCAGGTGGATGGAGTGGTGATCAGTTTGCATCCTCAAAAGGCGGCGATGGTTTTACGTGAAGCCGCAGCTGCCGGTATCAACCGGGTCTGGCTGCAGCAGGGATCACAATCAAGAGAAACCGAGATCGCAGCAAGCGAGGCAGGCATAGACCCAGTGACCGGCAAGTGCATCCTCATGTACGCTGGTGAAGTCAAATCGATCCATGCTTTTCACCGGTTCTTTGCAAAGCTATTTGGGCAGTATTGAGTTGGCAGTTTCCGTCGTGAAATCTGTGATCTGAAATCCACAGATACTTCTTAGTGTTCATAGGGGTGATTCACGAGCGGAGTTTTGGTCACAAATTCTACAGTTATCGGATTATTTTGGTGAGGATATTGAGTGAAAAAATATCTGCCGGTATTCATTGTTATTGGTGTGATACTGCTGGTGTTGATCTTCCTGACTTACTGGGAACCGCCGCTGCGCGACGTGTTGGATGACAGCATCTGGGAAGTCACCGATCTCAACAGTGAGCCGCTGATCCCGGAGACCACGCTGACCATACGTTTTCACAACCGCAAGGTGAATGGATCTTCAGGATGTAACCGCTTCAATGGCCGCTACCAGGTCGAGGGGGATAACATCACCATCAGCATTCGGGAGGCCACCACCGACAACTGCTTGAATCCCGGTATTATGGACCAGGAAAAGGCTTTCATGAAGTATCTGCAGGATGCCACTGGTTTTCATCTTCAAGGGCAGGAAATGACCATCTTCATGCGCGACGGCGGTGAGGTGGTCTTTGCTATTTTGACTCCTGACTGAACTCAGAGGGGCAAGGAAAACAGTCCAGTGGGTTGGCAACCTGTTGAACGGGTAAAATTTTGTTCCAACCCGGATGATTTCCTGCTAATTTATCCGCTCAGGAATTGTTATTGGGGTCAAAAACATGCTGTACCACTTCAACATTGGCGCAGCGTAGAAACTCAAGCGCGTTTTCATCGATACGGTAGGCGACATCGTAAACCAACCGGGTGATACCGGCGTTGATGAGTGCCTTGGTGCAATTGATGCACGGAAAATGGGTGACGTAACAGGTGCAGCCGCGGGTGGATACCCCGTGCAATGCCGCCTGAATGATGGCGTTCGTTTCTGCGTGGATGGTGCGCACGCAGTGCCCCTCAACCAGAAGATGGTCAACTTCATCGCAGTGGGGTTGGCCCATGGGCGAGCCGTTGAACCCGGTGGTGAGGATGCGCTTGTCCAGTACCAGTACACATCCTACAAAGGCGCGGTCGCATGTGCTGCGTTCTGATACCGCGTAGGCGATCTTCAAAAAGTAGGAATCCCATTCAGGCCGCATTGTTATTTCTCCTTACCGATAATAATAGCACAGGATAAAAAAAGGCGGTTTAAGCGGCTTTATCGAGTTTGTGAACAAGTTCGGAGGTCAGGGTTCGAGACCGTGACCTCCGTGATCATCCTGCATTCGGTGCTATAAGGAATTTCAGCTGCCTGTTACAGGATCCTCATCAGGGCTTTCAGTTCCTCCACCGCGGCCTTTTCCTGTTCGTCCACGATGGAACTTCCTCCGATGCCAAAGATACCACCGGTGCGGGTTTCAGCTACCTTGTACACCATGTCAACCAGCCAGCGTTTGTATCCATCAGCATCCGGCAGCGTCTCAGCGATGGCGACGGCGCCGGCTATGTACTGCTTGATCTCCTCGCGGATGCCCTGGGGATCCCGGGACTCGTACTTCACCGCGTTCTCCCTGGCATCCTGCATGGTCATGCCTTTCATTGATTGCAGCAGTTCGTCTACCAGCGCACCGTAGCCGCTCCCACCTTCTTTCACGGCCAATTCTGCTGAAAACTTGCTTGCGGTGAAGACCTCATTGAAAACCTCCATGGGTCCACCGCTGGCTGTTGATACGAAAGTGGCCGCTGCGCCTGGCGCGTTCAATAGTGCCTTCCATTGTTCCGTTGTGAGTTGTTCCTTGATGGTCATAAAAACCCTCCTGTTTAATTGGCAGGATCGATTTTCGCAAAAGTCTCCCCCGCCTGTGTGATTATCCGTATTGTAATGCAATTGTCCAACTTTTGTTGGATAAAAAAATCAGTGAGCGTATGGTTACCTCTCACTGATCTTCTGACGTGTGTTTATCAGCTAGTACGATGAATTGGTATGCGATATTTCCAAACCGTTTACTCTTGTGAACAGCGGAACGATCATCGCGGTCGGGTTACGTGCGCCGTAACTTTGCGAAGTGTTGTAGGCTGTGGTTTCTGCTGAAAGCCAGTCCACCTTGTCACCAAATACATCCAGCAGGCTCTGGGTGAGGCGAACGTTGTAGGGTACAACGACCGAGCCATCCTTCTTCAGCAGCAGTGCACCGAACCGCGAACTACCCGTTACGATCCCTTTGGAAGGATTGACGATGTTCATGTAGTGCAGGAACGGGATGTAGAGCAGGTCAGATTCGCGCGGCTGGTTGATCAGTTTTTCCAGCGAGTTCACCTGCTGCGTACCGCCCGCCATGCTCAGGCTGACGTGTGGAACCGTGTGCCCGGTAGCTTTTTCACCAAATTCGTCTGCGTCATCCTGCATCCAGGCGAATGCTTTAAATACTCCGTTTTCCACCAATGGGAAGGGCTTACGTTCCAACCCGTAGAAGTCACGGCGGAATGGAAAGGTCTCCAGCCGGGTTGGGTCATCAGCGAGCGTGAACTGCGCAGAGAATACCTTTTTGCCAATGTCTTCCGGCTTAAGGAAAGAGTACCCGCGTTTCATCAGCCCACCGTGAAATCCAATGAGCCGCATGAACCCCAGCATCTCCGCGGTGGCGGCGCTGCCAAAAACAATGTCATATTTACCCAGGGGGATCTGCTGCGGTGTGTCGTTGAGATAGTGATCCAGCAGCAACTTCAACTCAGCGCGCATGCTGGCAGGGGAGAGATCAGCCTTTTTTTGAGCGGATTGCTCGGATTGGATTTCCCATTTCAATCCGCTGTGCGCCAGCACAATGCTCAATTGGGCATCTGATGTTTTTATATAGATGGGATGCTCCGATGTGGTGTTGACCATCGCGATGGTGTTCGCCCCGCTTGAGAAAATGCCGGAGAGTTTGATCTCAGCGGTTTCCATGCCCTCCACAACCTGGTTAAAGAAGGCCAGTTTTTCGTCATTGCTCATTACAGCCAGGGCTTCATCATACCCGCTCTCATCGATGAAAGTCTCGTGGTATACAGGCACGGTTGGCTGATAGGTGAGCGGCATGGTATGTTTGACCATTTCCACCGCAGTGTCAACCCCCCGCTTCATGTCCTCGATCTTAGACAGGTCGGTGATCATCGCGTAGTCAGCGCGTTTCCTGCCTTCGTAGGCGGTGATGTTAATGCGGATGAGGTGTTCGTTCGTATTCAGCGAAATGGCTGAATTTGCAAAGCGCATCAGGGAGCTGTCCTCTTCCTGGTAATAGATCGATATCGTGTATCCCTTTGAGAGGGCATATAAGCGTAACTGGTCGAGGGTGTTCAGAATTCTTTCCTTCATCTTTATTCTCCAATCCGGACGTTGTCAAAGCGGCACACCGGTATGCCGTGCCCCAGGTGCATGATCTGATTTGGCTGTCCCTTGCCGCAATTGGGAACGTAGTGAACCTCCCAGGTGGAGGGATCGCCCACGGCGGTTAGGGAGTTCCAGAATGGAAGGGTGGCTCCTTTATATGTAGCGTTCTTCACTGGCCTGGTGATCTGCCCATCCTCCACCAGCCAGCCGGCTTCAGTGCCAAAGTGGAACTGCTCCCTGTTGGACCCGATAGACCAGCTTCTGTCACCATCCAGCACAATGCCTCTTTCAGTATTGCGGATGATATCCTCCAGCGTGCCATCGCTGCCGGGGTCAATATTGATGTTGGTCATGCGTTCGATGGGAACCCGATAGAAGGCTGTAGCACGGTTGGCGCCGCTGCTGCCGTTAAAGATCTGGCGGCGGGCTTTGGCGTTAGCTTCCTCCACCATCTGGCGCCCGGTGATCGCTCCCACCAGGATACCCTTATCGATGAGCAGGTTATCCTGTGCGGGGATGCCGTCGTCATCGTAGCCGAAACTGCCCGGAGTGTTGGGGAGGGTGGCATCAGCTCTGGCGGTTAACTTCTCAGAGCCGTAACGCAGCTTGCCGAAATCATCCAGGGTGACGAAGGAGCCACCAGCGAAGGCCAGCTCATAACCCAGAATTCGATCAAGTTCCAGGGCATGCCCGATGGTTTCGTGAGTTTGCAGGTACATGATGCCGGGAAGAAGAATGACCGAGCGATCATCAACCGGGCATTGCTCGGCGGTGAGCGTGGCGTTCAGCTCACGCACGATGCGCTCCGCGTTCTCACTGAAGTGCTGCGGGTCGATCGTCTCCCAACCGCGGGTTTCGCCCCGCCTGGAGGGCTTGAACTTGCGCTCGTGCATCCCGCCCTCGCTGTCGATCCCATTCACTTCAAGTGCGGCGAATACTTCGGTGATCAACTTTTCGATTTCGCTGCCCTCAGAGTCAACGAAAATGATCTGCTTGCGAACGAAAGTCAGGTCAACAACACGCTGTGTCACGCCCGGTTGATCCAGTTTCTTATCCATTTCACTCAGAAAAGCGACTTTTTCTGAAAGCGGCACCTCGAATGGATTGATCTTGTTCGGGCTCGAGAATTTCGCCTGGATAACATCTTTTTCAGCGAGCCTCACCGGCAAGGCGACCCTTTCGGAGGCGGTGCGCGCGTTGTCAAAAGCCCTGTCAAAAAGCGCGGTCAGGTCGCTGGTATCAGAGGTGGCTGAAAACCCCCAGGCGCCGTTGAACAAAACGCGTACCCCCAACCCGCTTTCATAGGAGGACGTGGCATCCTTCAGGTTCCCGTTCCACATCATAAGCGAATTGGTCTCTTCCACCGGGTACCAGCGTGTATCCACATAGGTCGCGCCGCGGGTTTTGATCCTGTTGATTTGCTGCTTAATTTGATCAAGCATTACGATTACTCCTGTTCTGATAATTTACTTGTGTTCATTGTAATCTGACTCCGTGCTCCTGCAAATCGATTTTTTATCAGATTTCAATTTTGTCTGTCTGTGAGGCGACTCGTCATTCCCGGGGGGCATCTATGGTAAACTTCAAACCGGTTTTCTCAAAGAAACAATCATCATTTTAATATTAGCCTGTATCAGCACAATCATGACCCCTACCAACCCCATCTCAAGACGCGTCCTCAATGGTCTGCGCAATTATGCAGGCAACGTGCGGGCTTTTTCGCGCAACGCTTCGTTGTACCTGCTGAGCACCATCATCAGTTCTTCAGCGTTCGGCGTCTTCAGGTTGCTGTTCAACTTTTACGTTCTTAGCCTTGGGTATGATGAAGCACTGGTCGGCAACCTGGTGGCCACCAGCAGCATGACTGCGCTCATCGCTGCCATTCCCATGGGGTACCTGGCGGATGTGCTGGGGCGCAAAGTCTCGCTTATCGGCGGTGGGTTGATCACTGTTATCGCCATCAGCGGGATGCTGCTGTTCCCGTCACCCACGATGTTCATTTTTATGAACGTGCTGATGGGGCTGGGGCAGAGTATTTCCGGTGTGACAATGGGGCCGTTCCTGATGGAGAACAGCGGGGAACGAGAACGTACCTACCTGTTCAGTTTTAGCTCGGGCATCTCCATGGCAGCATCTTCTGTCGGCAACTGGATCGGCGGGCTGCTGCCGACATGGCTGGCAGTGTACACCGGGGGTGATGCCACCAGCGCCGGGGCTTACCGGCTCTCCCTGGCAATCGTTGCTGTTTCCGCCGTGCTGGCAGTGATCCCGCTTTTTATGATGGTTATTAAGCGGGGCAAGGCAGCGGAGCGCTCTCTGTTCGCGCCATTCACGTATTTCAAGAGTCACCCTTCATTGCTGGGTAAGTTGATCCTGCCGATGCTGGTGACCTCCATCGGCGCCGGCCTGATCATGCCCTTTATGAACCTGTTTTTCCGCCAGGTGCACAGTCAATCTGATAGCGCCATTGGTACGCTGTTCGCGTTTGGGTCGCTAGCCATGGGTGTGGGCTTGCTCATCGCACCGCCGCTGGCGGAAAAATACGGCAAGATCCAATTCGTGGTCATCACCCAGGCGCTCTCAATTCCCTTCCTTGCCCTGCTGGGTTTCTCTCCGTTGTACTGGATCGCCGCTTCTGCCTATTACATCCGCGTGGCGTTGATGAATATGAGCGGTCCGGTGTACCAGACCTTCGTGATGGAAAAGGTGGAGCCCTCAGCGCGTGCCACGGTGGCCAGCCTGGTGAGCATGGCGAACTCGTTCGGCTGGGCGTTCAGCCCCACCATCAGCGGTTACATCCAGGTAAAGTACGGGTTTGGCCCGGCGTTCGTCCTCACCATCATCCTTTATGTGCTCTCGATCACGCTCTACTGGGGGTTCTTCTGGCGGGGTGGGGGTAAGAGGGCGACAGATGGTTTCGCCGGCCATTAATTGGATCACGGGAACCTTTACCTCATATTTCTCAAGATAAAGCTGATCCGAAAATATTTGGACACTTACTGGTCAATTAATCTACCTGAAGTGTTACAATCATTTTGTTGATTTAAGATACGCTTCCACCAACGTTACTCCCAATAATATGCCCACGCTTATCAGAAGTATTTTTCAGCGCATCCTTTCCCTTATCCTAACGCTGTTCATCATCACAGCGGTACTTTATGCCACAGTTATGTTCACACCGGCTGAAACCCGCGCCACCCTTTTCCTGCCCAGGCAAATATCAGCTCACATGACAGATGAGCAGTATCAGAATCACATCGAAAACATTATCGAGAAGTATCGCCTCAACGACCCCTACCCCGTGCAGTACTACCATTGGGTCACCAACCTCTTGAAAGGGAATTGGGGATACAGCCCGACGATGCAGCAGGATGTACTGACCGGTATCATCCAACGCACCCCTGTTACCGCGGAGCTGACGCTTTATTCACTCCTGGTTTTCATTCCCTTTGGTCTGATAAGCGGCGTGCTCGCTGCCTCAAAGGAAAAGAAGCTCGGCGACCACAGCTTCCGTTATGCGGCGTTCATCGCCACATCACTGCCGCCTTTTATCCTTGCGCTGCTGCTGCTGATGGTCTTTTATGTTGACCTGTACTGGTTCGCTCCCGGTCGCAGCAGTTTTAACCTGAATTCACTGCTGTACTCGGGTGAATTCCGCCTGTACACCGGCCTGCTGACGATTGATGGATTCATCAACCGCCGGCCGGATATCAGCCTGGATGCCCTGCGCCACCTGGTAATGCCTGTGTTCACGTTAACGGTGGCGCACTGGGCTACGCTGGGGCGTGTGACGCGCGTAACGATGATCGATGAATTGAAGCAGGATTACGTGGTGGCAGCGCGGGCGCGGGGCATAAATGAACGGCGCATAATCTGGCGGCACACCCTGCGCAATGCGACGGCACCAGCCCTTACCAGCAGCCTGCTTTCAGCAGCAGCGCTGCTTACCAGTGTGTTTGTGGTTGAAGTGATGTTCTCTTTTCGCGGCATTTCAGAGATCGCGGTGATGAGCATGGCCTATGTGCCTGATTCCGCGGCAGCGCTGGGATTTGCCATCTACAACGTTATTGTGGTCTGGTTCCTCATGGTGATCCTGGATGTGCTTCAGACCTGGTTGAATCCACGCTTGCAGCAACGGGGTTGAAATGAGATCGACACGTCGTTTTTTCACTCGTAAAGGGAACGTGGTGGGTTTGTTGCTGGTATTATTCCTGGTGTTCACCGCGGTTCTCGCACCAGTTCTCTCCCCCGTAGACCCCGCGAACCCCGGGCCCGTAAAAATCATCGGCCGTTCCACTGACCTGAGACCGCACCCCCCCAGTGCTGAAGCTCCGCTGGGCACTTTGCCCGGTCAGGTCAGTGTGTATCATTCGCTCATCTGGGGTACCAGGTCAGCCCTGGCTTTTGGTGTCTTAGTGGCTATTTTCACCGCCTTCATTGGCATGGTAATAGGGGCGGTCAGCGCGTACGCAGGCGGATTCCTCAATAGCATATTGATGCGCGTCACTGATGCATTTCTATCCTTCCCGGTTATCGCGGGTGTGGTCCTGGTCCATCAGATCATCACCAATATTTTGTACAGCGCAAGGTTTGGCGCTTTAAACATGGGCGCGGGGGATGTGCTCTTTACGATATTATCCATGGAGGAAGGAGGGGAAGCACTAAAAGACTTTCCGCTAATCCTGCAGTTGCTGCAGCAGCTGGATCCCATCCTCATCGCTTTCATCTTTTTTTCATGGATGCCCTACGCGCGCATCATGAACGCCCTGGTGATGACGATAAAGAAGGCCGAATTCATAGAGGCATCGCGTGCCATGGGTGCTGGATCATTCAGGCTGATCTTCAGGCATCTTGTGCCAAATTCCATAGCGCCGGTTTTAGTGTTAGCCGCGCGTGATGTGGGGGGTATGGTGCTGCTTCAGGCAACGTTTACCTTCATCGGGATGGGTGACAGCTCGATGTGGGGGATGCTTTTGGCCCGCGGTCGCGACTGGATCATCAGCCCGGGAGGCATCCTCACCTACTGGTGGGCATTTCTTCCCGCGACGCTAGCGCTGGTGCTCTTTGGCATCGGCTGGAATTTACTGGGCGATGGATTGAACGACGCGCTCAACCCGCGCAACCGGTAATCCTTGTATTAATAATTGTGTTCCATTAGCCGCTGTTTTTTGCCTGGCTCTATTTTCTTTAGGATTGGCAAGCGAAAACTTGCCAATATCAGTTTAAAAATCCATAATATGTAAATTACCCAATAACCAACAGGAGAGAATCAGATGCCTTCTTACGATCTTAAATCGCTCAACCTGCCCAAGCTTTACGGCAGCATGCTCAAAATATTCGCCGCGTTCACCAGCAGCAAATTGACCCGCCCGCTGCTCATCGGCAGCCTTCTGGAGAATGGCGGCATCCCCAAACTACGCAAGATAAAGTTCGACGAGGAACCAACCAATTTCCCGCTGGTCATCCCTGCTGAGCACGCTGCGGGTCCGTTGGAGTTGCCAGCACACGCACCATCCACTACCCGTCCTTCCCACGGGCAATTGCCTTATAACATGATTCGTGATTTCGCTTCTGCTTACCAGCAGGGGAAAACGACCCCGCTGCAGGTAGCCGAGGAGGTCATCCGCGCCATTGCTGCCAGCAAGCAGACCACACCGGCGTTGAACGCTTTCTCCGCCAGTTCAGCCGAGGATATCCGCAGGCAGGCAGAAGAATCGACTGAACGGCTGAAGATTGGTCAGGCGCGCAGCCTGCTGGAAGGTGTACCGCTGGCGATCAAGGACGAGATCGATCAGGTGCCCTATCCCACTACCGTCGGGACGAAGTTCCTTGGTGCGCAGCCCGCCAAAAAGGATTCTCACGTCGCTGCCCGGTTGCGCGCAGCCGGCGCCGTGCTGGTGGGCAAGACCAACATGCATGAGATCGGCATCGCCACCAACGGAGAGAACGTGCACCATGGGCGCATCGCCAACCCTTACGACCTGCAGCGCGACACTGGCGGTTCATCCAGTGGTTCGGGCGCGGCGGTAGCTGCCGGTATTGTGCCCGCTGCGTTAGGCGCGGACGGCGGGGGCTCGATCCGTGTGCCTTCGAGCCTGAACGGCGTGGTGGGGTTAAAACCCACTTTTGGAAGGGTGAGTGAGGCGGGCGCCGCGCCGCTGTGCTGGAGCGTGGCGCATCTTGGTCCCCTCGGCGCGTCGGTGGAGGATGTGGCGCTGGTCTACCAGGTCATCGCCGGACCGGACCCGGCGGAACCGGTCACGCTGCAGCAACCCCCGGTGACCGTGCAGGGCTGGGATACACCGGACTTGAAGGGCGTGCGCGTCGGCATCTACCCGGAGTGGTTCAATCACGCCACCCCGGAAGTGGTGGCTCATAACAATGCCATGCTGGCTGAGTTTGAAGAATCAGGCGCGGTGGTGGTCAAAGTCACCATCCCTGAACTGGACGCGATGCGTGTTGCCCATGCCATCACCATCCTCAGCGAGATGGCGGCGTGCATGAAGAACTACCCCGATAACTTCAAGGACTTCGCCGCCAGCACAAGGCTGAACCTGGTGCTGGGGCAGGAGATGACGGCGCACGATTACATCCAGGCGCAGCGCATGCGCACCCGTGCCATGCAGATCTTCGCCGGGGTCTACCGTGAGGTAGATGTGCTGCTTACCCCCGGCACGGCCATGACCGCGCCTATCATTCCACCGCAAGCGCTATCCGCCGGCTGGTCTGACCTGGGCACGGATACCGAGATGATGCGCTTTGTTTACCCCGCCAACCTCACCGGACTACCGGCGAT
>CAYMGO010000019.1:10887-33396 GCA_964390015.1 uncultured Anaerolinea sp.
AAACGTCTGCGCTTACGAGGGGTTCATCAACCTGCCAATGAAGAGAATGCTGCCGCTGGTGTTCTCGCGGATGAGGAAGATGAACGGATGATCGGCGGTGAAATCCACAGACATGAAGGAGATGCTCTTCGTTACCATCACCACCGCGGTGGCGGCAGCCGCCTCAGTGCCCTCCTCGTTCACATCCACAAAGGCTTTGTGCAGCACCGCGCCGATCCTGATCTCGTTGTCCGCCTGCATGCCCGAAAAGTCCGCGTTCTCGTTGAAGGCGTCCATCATTCCCAGCAATTTGAGCGTGTCATCGAGCCGGAACGGGAAGCTGATGCTGAACCTGGGCAAAGTGACCTTAACTTCGGTCTCCTCAAGGTTTCCTGTCCATTCCTGTAATTGTGCCGCTGTCAGCAGCGCCTCCAGGCGGTTGAGCCCATCACGTTCCTTCGGCAGCAGGATCACCATTGAGAGCTTTTTCCCGGCGTAAGGCAGTCCCAGCACTTGCAGTGTCTCATTCTCCGCGTAGTGGAAGGAATGCTTTTGGTGCATCATGGGCACCTGCACTTCCTCGCCTGGCGCAGGGTAAAAGGCTTCTTCACTGGTCATGCGCGGGTTGAATTCGTCCTGCCAGGTGCCCTTGAAGTAGATGGCGTTTGCCAGCACCAGTCGCGTCAGGTGGTTGAGCACACCCTGTGCGATCAAGTCCTTGATCTTACTCTCAGTTTTGTCTTCCACCCATTCATTTATCGCCGTGCGCGCGTTATCGCTGTCTGCGAAGTCTAGCGTTTTAATCTTCACACCGTAGTGTTTCTTCACCAGGTTCCGGAATGTTTTTTGCAGCTTGTAACCCTTCTGCGGCCAGAGTGAGTTGGCGATCAGCAGGCGGTTCGGGCTTCCAGCTTGTATATCCTCCAACCTGGCATTCAATGCTGCGAATTCTGCGTGGAGTTCCTCTTCCGCTGAGGGGAAGCAAAGCGCCTGAACCATCTGCTTCCTGGTGTCGCCTTCTGCTCCTGCCAGTGTCATCGCCAGGGCGGCAGAGATGCTGTACGGAGAAAAGAAGAGGTTGCCCTCGATCGCGCGCAGCTGCTGATACAGGTCGAGCGCGAATTTTGTGTTACCCGCCACCAGCAGATTCGGCTCGGTTAAATTTTCCCCGCTGCGGTTTTCAAATATCAAATCCATGATTCCCTCCTTGCACAGTCTGCGATGGTCTCTTTGCAGTTGATGAGCTTTCTATTCAACATTTACCTGGGTCAATACCTGCTGGCTGTTGCCGTCCAGGTCGGTAACGATGAAGCCGATGACGTAAGGGCCTGCCGCGGCGTACATTTCCTGCCAGGTGAAGGGTTGCCCGCGGAACTGCAGGACGGTTTCTCCCTCCAGCATTTCCGTGGAGCTCACGTTGCCCTGCGCGTCAAGCTGCACCCATTTATCCAGCACGGTGAAGGTATCCCCTTGCTGTGGGATGATCTCGCGCGGTGCGCCGGTATCCCCCTCGCCGCTGATGCCATAAACGCTTACCAGTTCCCCCTCGCGGAAGTTCAAATAGGCGTTTAGCCGCTCACCGCTTGAAGCGAAGGTATAAATCCCTTCGACCGTGTAGATCGCGTCAGCGGCGCTGGCACCGTACTGCTGCGGGGTGAACAGGGCGACAGATGAATTGACGCCATCAGAGATGGTGAAAACCGTCGGCTCCCAATCAAACTTGAGTGTGAAGGGTTCGTTCTCTCCCCACCTGGGGTAGAACACCCCGTCCACCTCGCGGGTATCCGGGCTTTCCAAGAAGTCCGTATCCGCCACAAAGATGGAATTAGAGGTCTGGTCGTAATAGCCTACGAACAGGTAAATATTACCGATATTACTGCCGTTAATGCTCGCGCGCATGGTCACCGGTTGACCCGGGGCGGCGGTGTTGGAAGTAAGCTGGATATCCGAAACGCTCAACTGCCCGGCGCCGGGTGAACGGAACGGCCAGCCTGACGAGGGCATCACGGGTTGCGTGGCATTGGTATCAAAGGTGCGGTTGTAATAATGGAAAGCCAGGAAATCATCCCACAACGAGTTTTCGGCGAAATGGTCAGCGATGGCGATGTAAGACTGGGGTCCGCTGTAGGCATTGCGGTAGAGCGTTGAGTTGGGGAAGTAAAAGGCGATACCGGTAGCACCGTTCTTGCCGGTGCCGTGCTTCTCAGCGATCACCGCCTGGTCGATACTTTGTAATACGCTTTCACTGAGCTGCCGCACCGTGCTGTCCCTGGTTTCCTGCCGCATGATTGCAGCAAAGTTGCCCAGGTCGATGTAGGAGGGCGGGACAGATCGGCCGAAAATGCTGGTGAAGGATAGCGAGTAATTGCGCGCTGCGGCGACCAGTGATTGGTCGGTGTTCTGTAACGCGTAAGAAAGGTCATCCAGACTGTCCATCAACGCGGGGATCTTCGACAGGTCAATGGCAGAAAGCGTGGCGTTCTTGCCGACCATGCCGATGACCTGGTTGGCGCTGTAGTAGCCGCGGCCCATCTGGCTGAGGAATTCATCACGCGCCGTCTGGTTCTGGATACGCTGATCTTCAGTGATGTAGCTCTGCACAACCAGTTTTGAAAGGTCCGCACCGCTCATACCAGGATTCTGCGTGAGTGTATTCAGGAATGAGGTGTAAGCCCAGCCCAGCGCAGGTTCGCTTTCCTCTGAGAGGATCGTGTACTTCGCGTAAGGCTCAAGCATGCTGATCACTTCCAGCTGCCCCATCAGGCAGGCGTCCATGCCGATGACCTCGAACTTATCGATGCCGGTCTGCTTTTTGATCTCACCAAGCGCTTCTGTTAGCTGGTCAAGGTACATGGCGTTGCCTAGTTTTTGCGCCAATGGGGCAGTTTGCCGGGCAGAAGCTCCATGTGATGGATCGGTCCAGCCGCCAGGCCAACCCATGCCGTGATCGGACATGATGAGCACATAGTGATCAGCGGGGAAGTTCTTTGCCGTCCAGGTGACAAAGTCCACCAGGGTAGCGGTATCTGACATGTTCAATTCACCCAGGTCGCCGATCAACTGAGAATTGATGCGGCTGAGGTCATTATCCCTGGTGATGTAATAGCGTCGTGTGGAGGTCCAGTTGCCGTCGCCCGCGTAGCCGCCGCGGTAACGGTCAAGCTGCGCCACCATATGCACCTGGTCAGTGGAACCTACAAGTTCCACTTCGTTGAAATCAAGCAGGATGTCCTGTTCCAGGATCTGGTCATCACCATCCTGGTAGAGCATCACCGTCCAGCTTTCATCGCTCGAGACGGCGGGTGGTGTAAACCCGATGACTGGTTTAGGCGCGTCGGTCGGGCGCTGCGTGGCGATGGCAGCGTAAGGTTCCTGCCCGCTGTAGTCTGTGGGGGTGAGCCCGCCTCCCCCCAGGAGCTGATTCAACAGGCTTCCACCACCGCAGACCAGAACCAGGATCAATACAAGAATGATCGCCCATAACGGGATGCGCGGCCGGCTGCCGCCGGTGCTTCCGCCCATCGTTGGCATCCAGCCTCCGCCGCTGGAACCCCCTGTGTAGCCGCCCCCTGACGTGCCGTATGATCCACCCGGCGTGCTGCCTCCAGGTGTGCCCCCTCCGGGGGGGCGGTATACCGGCTTCTCAACCCGTCCCTGTGGACCTGATCCCTTACGCCGGCGTTGCGCCTCGATCTCGTTCTGGTTGGAAAATTGGCTGACCCGTGAAGCTAACGGGTCTGAGTTTGATTGATAATTGTTAGGCATCATCCCTCCCTGTCGTTCTGAATAAGTGCATTGTATTACAAAAACTTCGTAAAATGGCAATCAAAAAATATGCCGAAAAGAAGGCTGGATTATCTCTGGTGAGTTGATAATAAAAATGCTAGGAATTTCCGCTTAAGCGCTATACAATGGATGCGAGCGAATATGGTGAGTGTATGAACGCCAGGTATCATAGCTTTCTCATTTACGCCATCCCGTTGATCGTGACGCTGGGGATTTGTGCCATTCTTACTCAGCAGGTCAGGCAGGTGGCGTTCTCACATTCCGATAACATCACAACCTTCTATTCCTATTCCAACGGAATGGTGAAGTATAAGTCGCTGCGCCAGGAGTGGCGGCCGAGAATCCTTTCGAATTTCCTGGCTGGGCGCTTCGTTAATCTTTTCGATGTCAGCAAGACCCGCGAAACAAGAACGGAAATCATCAAGTCCATCATTGCTTCCTGGGTGGCTGCCTGGTTCTTATTGACAGGAATTTTACTGACTGTTTTCTTCAAGCAAAAGGCATTGATATATATTTTGGGAATTTACGCAGCCATTTCATTCGCGTACATGACTGGTATGGGGGTGACACGTGTGTATCCGTGGGACATGCCCGTGTTGTTTGTTTTCTGCTGCTTCATTGTGATCATCAGGTCAAAAAAGGAACCCTGGCTGGCTTTGTTCATTCCACTTGCCGTGCTCTTCAAAGAGACCGCCATTGTGATGATAGTCGCGCTGCTTTTCATGAAGGGGATGACCCGGCGAGGGAGGCTCATCTACACCGGCGCCACCCTTGTCGCTGCGCTGGCGGTGAAGACCGCGGTTGACCTCATCACCGGGAATCCTTCGCCATTATTTACAATGACATATCGTATCAGCGATCTTTATATTATCGCGGGTTATCTGCGGGAACCTGTTACCGCTGGATTCAGCTTTAAAACCAGCCGGCTGCTTGAAAACCTGCGGGAAATTACATCCTGGCAGCTGGATACGCCTTTTCTCGTAAACGCCGGCCTGCTGCTCGCGCTCTTCATCCTGCCTTTCAGGAACAGGGTCATCGTGATGCTGAAGGTGACCGCGTTATTGTTCACACTGGGAATCCTGCTTTTTGGCGTCATCAATGAATTCCGCATCTGGTTCGAGATGATACCGGTATCGTTGTACGCATTGGACCTGTACTTCAGCCGCCCGCATGCCGAGCCAGTAAAACCAATTGCCGATCCGGTCGGGTGAATCTTACATCTTCTTAATATTTACCCGGGTGAAGCGCCACCTTTAGCCGGTTCATCTTCGTCCGGCAGTTTATAGGCGTGATGCATACCCATATCGTCACTGGTGTTGAGGGCATCCTGCATCTCATCGATCATTCCCACGCCATGCCGGTACTGGAAAGGCCACATTGACTGCAAGTGGAAGAAGGCCACCCGGTCGCCGTCCTTCAATGGGTGAGAGAGGTCCGGTTGCATGCCGGGCATGGCGCTAAGGTCACCGTTGATAAAGGTTATCCCGCGTTCGACGGTTTTCATCTTCAACGCATTCAATAAATCGGTCAAAACACTTCCAGGCGGAAGCGTTACTTTTACATTGGCAAAATTGCGTTCCTCAGGATCGCCACCATGCCTTGCCAGGCTGCCGTAAAGCCAGGTGTCTACGTGTATCTCTGCCAATTATCCACCTCCGATTGGGGGAAACATCCCCACTTCGTCTCCTTCGATTAATGGGTGATCCAGTTCACAAATGATTCCATTGATAAAGCATATCTTCAACTCGTCTTTGGGGATGCGAAAACGCTCAGCCAGGTCTGCGATCGTGCTGCCGGCGGGCAGCTCAACTTCCACACCTTGCCCCAGCGGGGTATCTTCCAGGTATTTTCTCAACGTGGCAAAGACTTTTAGTTGCACTTTCATGGTGTCATGTTCATCACGGGCAGCGGATAATGTCCTGTGCCCACAGGCAGTCAGCACAGGAGGGATTCCAACCCCAGCAACCTTCATTGATCTCACGCAGGTCACAGGTGTCGCGCAGGTCACAATCAGGGCAGGAGGGGAAGTGGAAAATGCGTACTTCGCTGCGGAAGAGGGTGTAATCCTCAGACATCCAAATTTCGGCCAGGGGAGTATCGTTGACGTTGCCAAGCAGGTAGCGGCTGACATGCTTTTTCCGACCGTCAATGGGGAAGTAGGAATAATTGTGCGAAAGTGCGTAGCAGGGAGACACACCCCCATCCCAGCCCACCACAATGGAACGGTCATTTACAAAACGGCAGCGGCGTTCGGCTCCCCAATGCATGCGCGGCAGCTCCAGGTTGCCCCATCCGATGAACGCGCCCGTCTGCACCGGGAATCCACCCGTCTTGAAAGGGTCCTGGGGTTCGTGCCCGTACAGAATCTCCTCCTTCATGTTCTCACTGTATGCCAGCACGTTACTGACCAGCACACGCGAGGCGTTCAACTGTGTTGCCAGGCCGGTCAACCCGCCCAGTTCATGCAGGTTGGTTTTGAGCGCCACGAATTCGATCCCCAGCGCGGGCAAAAGGGTGTTCATCTGGGCTTTGATCTCATTCAACTGCTGCAGGTGTTGCAACACCTTAGCCAGCTCAGCTCCGCGAACTTCCTCGTAGGTCTCCGGTTTGACCCCATCCACCGAGACCACCAGGCGGTCAACCCCCAGCTTCACCAGTTCCTTTGATACTTGAGGCGTTAAGAGTAATCCGTTTGATCCCAACGAAACATCCAACCCGCGTGCGCGCACATCTGCGATCATATCCATAATGCGCGGGTGCGTGAGCGGTTCACCGAAACTGGTAAAGATCACCCTCTTTAGTTCCGGCAATCCATCCAGGCTTGCCAGTATGTTTTCAAAGGTCGTTTGCTTCATGGGGGCAATCGGGTCTCCCCACACGTTACGGATGCAGGTGCTGCATTGAAGGTTGCAACCGGTGGTAACCTCGATGTACAGTTTGCGTGCGTCTGGCACGCGGGGATGCAGGATGAGATCCCCCTCGCGTTCGTTCAGCCAGTATTCAGCGCCTGCGCTCACCTGCCGCCGGTCTAAAAAACTACGCGGCAGGTTCAGGTTGCCGTTCGCTTCCTGGATGATTTTGGGCATAGTAACCTCAACAACCTTTATTAGCGCAAATCTCACTTGAGTGAATTATAGCATTTACAAAAAACTCCCTTCCCGGCATGCCGGGAAGGGAGAGCTGATACGTTATGTTTAGAGTTCTCCGAAGACGGAGTCAAGGGTATCATCAGAAACGTCAAAGATGTTATTGTGCGGCGGCAGGGGTTCAGTCTTCATGAATTCCGGGATGCGATCAGCCTCTTTGCCGATACCGGCAGCCTCGTTGAACTTGCGTTCAACCTTGAGGATTTCACCACCGAGCTTGAGGATGTCATCAGCACTCCAGCTGTAACCTGTCACGCCGTTCACCTCGTCGATCATGCCCTGGTAACCGCTGGCAATATCGAGGATGGCGAAAGCGATGAACAGGCAGTGACCGGACGAGTCAATGAAGGCAGTGGTGGCCTGGAAAGCGCGGCTGAGGGCAGCCTTGCCCTCCGGGCTGAGCGGGTCCTGCTTGCCCATCACGCCCAGGATCTCAGGAGCAATGGTATAGCCGGCGGTGTGATCAGCGCCCATGGTAGTGGTGGCGTAAGTGATACCAATGCCTTTTACCGCGCGCGGTTCATACGCCGGCATGGCCTGGCCTTTGACCACCGGAACCCTTCTCACACCGAAAGCGCGCCCGGTGGTTGCAGCACCGGCCCCGATAATGCGGCCTTTCGGTGTTCCCTTGCCTATTTCGTGGATCAGTTCGAGTGCGCCTTTGCTGTCTCCAAAGGGGAGTAAACCACCTTCCATGGCAACCGCAATTGCTACACCGGTTTCGATTGTGTCCAATCCGTAGGCATTGCACAGCGCGTTCATTTTGGCCACGTCTTCAAGGTTGTCAATACCGCAGTCTGCTCCGAGGGCCCAGGCGGATTCGTATTCGAGGCAGGAGGTGATCTCTTCACCGCCTTCGTCATACACGGTGTTGGAGCACTGGATAATGCAGCCCGGGCTGCAGGCGTGGTTGTAAATCTCATGTCCCTTGCGGGTTTTATTCTTTTCAAAGATGGCTTCACCACTGATCTTTGGAGCGCCTTCAAAGCGGCCGCCGGAGAAATTCCGCGTCGGCAAACCGCCGGCTTCGTTGAGGATATTGACCAGGATCGCGGTACCATAAGCATTTAACCCGCCCTTTGGTTTGGTGATGGCGTGCGTGCGCAGGGCATCGATCATTTTCTTGCGGCCTTCTTCAAACAGGGCTTTATCAACGATCGGAGTGCCCGGTGCCCCGGCGCGGTTCAGAACGATGAACTTCAATCCTTTTGAAGCCATCACAGCACCTAACCCGCCACGGCCGGCGTAACGTGTGGGGCGTTTATACTGGTCATTGAATGCCACGCCCGAGTTGCTGTAGCCGTTCTCAGCAGCCATACCCACGCTGCAGATCGAGGTTTTATCACCATACACGGCGTAGATGGCCGGGTATACCTCCGGCAGGACCTTGCCAGCGTGTTGGGTGGCATCGAAGAATTCCACTTTGGGTTTTCCATCCCAGGTGATGGATATCCCCCAGCACTTGCCCTTCTCTGCAGGAAAACCTTCCACTATCAATGCTTTGATGTTGAGCACAGCCAGGTCTGCCGCCCATGATGTGCCAGCGTTGGCTTCTTTGATGCCACCGGTGAGCGGCGATTTGCCGCCGACAGAAATGCGCGCTGAGGTGGGGGCACTTGTGCCTGTCGTGTAACCAGGCGAGAACACCAATTTATTATTAGGCCCGAGCGCGTGACACAGAGGGGGCACTTCAGCAGCGATGATATTTGAAGTTAATCCCCTCCCCGCCAGGTGTTTGTACTTCTCGGGTACGTCTGTGAGTTGGTAGGTCCGATCAGTCATATTGATGCGTACGATATACATGGAAACCCTCCTTTTGTGTTTTGAATTATCGTGGATGTAAGTATTGTCCTCAATTATTGCTGCACTCTCCCTCCCTGGTTGCCGGTAATTTGACTATTAACCGAAAAATGCGCCGGCAACTCAACACAGACCACATAAGCGTGGCAGGTTTGAGTTCTCCTTTGCGCACTGGCAGGCGTGGGAATTGCTCCCCACACCCTATCGTTCATCGATCCACGTGGGACCCAATGAATCGGAGATATGTATTAGTTTTTGCGGTGTTGGCTGCGATGAACGATGGTCACTCGTCAAGTTCATTATATAGATTAACTGATGGGTTTGTCAACTACAGGAATAAGAAAACGATTTTCTTGATGAACAAGTTGGTAATTCTCACTTGTAAATTAATCGAATCAGGTCTATAAAATTACTGGATAATCATTTCCATATCAATCTTGTTCATTCTTTAACACGAAAGGGAGGTTTTCATGCGTGAATTTTTCTATCGGGCGTACCAGTCGATCATGCGCGTCACAGCCGGTATTCTAAAGTGGAAAGATGCAGAGATCGTCGAAGGTGAAAATAGCATATTGAAGATACCTGGTCTATTAAAAACGCTCGGTCATTCCCGTGTACTGATGGTCACTGATAAGAACATCACCTCACTGGGATTGACCGCTGAATTGCTCAAAGCGCTGGACGAGGCAGAAATCGCCTGTTTCGTGTACGATGATACCGTGCCCAATCCGACCATTGACAACATTGAGGAAGCGCTCAAGTTCTATCACGCCAAACAGTGCCAGGCCATCATCGCTTTTGGGGGCGGCTCTCCCATGGACTGCGCGAAAGGGGTTGGCGCGCGGGTGGCCAGGCCGGGCAAGAGCATCCCGCAAATGCGTGGATTACTGAAGGTGCTGAAGCGCACACCCTGCCTGATCGCGGTCCCCACCACTGCCGGCACGGGCAGTGAAACGACCATCGCCGCTGTCATTTCAAACCCCCGTACGCACGAGAAATATTCGGTCACTGACCCGAACCTGGTACCCCGTTACGCAGTGCTCGATCCAATGATCACGATCAACCTGCCACCGCAGATCACCGCCACCACCGGGATCGATGCACTGACACATGCCGTTGAGGCATATGTGGGCAGAAGCAATACCGATGAAACCCGCAAAGCCGCGCGGCTGGCGGTTAAACTCATCTACGAAAACCTGTTTCAAGCCTACACCAATGGGAAAGACCTGCAGGCGCGCACCAATATGCTTACCGCGGCTTATTACGCTGGTATTGCTTTTACCAAAGCTTATGTCGGTTATGTGCACGCCATTGCGCACACGCTTGGCGGGTACTACCGCGTGGCGCACGGGTTGGCGAATGCTGTCATCCTGCCGTACGTGCTTGAGTATTACGGGGCCCCGGCCCATAGACCACTGGCTGAACTGGCTGACCTGGTTGGCATCAGCGCCGCAGGTGACACCGAAGCGGAAAAAGCGCGCAAGTTCATTGCCAGCATCAGGGAATTGAATGCCAGCATGAGCATCCCGGATAAGATTGAAGGAATAAAGGATGAAGATTTGCCCGGGATGATCCACAACGCGTTCATAGAAGCCAACCCGCTGTATCCGGTTCCCCGCATCCTGTTTGCGCCTGATCTGGGAAATCTTTACGCGATGATTCGCAGGTAAACTGTGTGATTGAACAAAAAACCGGAGGGTTCACAATCGCCTTCCGGATTTTTTGTGTTTCAGGAATCAATTTATCAGGCGGTCTCAGTGATTACCTGTTGCATTTCGATCACATCCACCGGGCAGGCTTTCTGGCAGATGGCACACCCGGTACATCTCTCTGGGGCAGCCAATACGGGGTAAGCTTTGTTCCAGGCGTCTATGCCCACCTTGCTCAGATCAAAGCATGTAAAAGGGCACACAATGACGCAAACTCCACAGGCCATGCATTGCGGGTAATCGATCGCAGGGATTGTTGCGCTCATTTTAGTTCACCTCCTGGCATAAAGTTTCCATGCCCAATTCCTTTATCGTCGCGGTTGTGGGTTTACCGGTTTGTTCACTCCAGCCATACTGCTTCCAGTGGAGCTGCATCATCTCTTTTATGGGAACCGTCTTGCCTTTGTTGGGGCCTTCTTTCAACGGGGGTTCTCCGGCCATGCGGGAGCTCATCCTGTAACTCATCGGATCGACCCCGTGCTTGATGGTGAACATCTGCCTGAGCGTTTGAATGCGTTTACCGATTTCCATGTATTCATCAGGTGTTTTTTGCCAGCCGGTTGCCGCGTTAAGCCATTCGAATAGCTTCCAGTGGTTTACACCCAGCACCATGGCGAA
This sequence comes from uncultured Anaerolinea sp., assembly GCA_964390015.1. Lineage (GTDB taxonomy): Bacteria > Chloroflexota > Anaerolineae > Anaerolineales > Anaerolineaceae > UBA6107. The sequence continues at coordinate 21,926 of CAYMGO010000019.1, forward strand.
CAGGCAGCCGCCGGCGCCGTCGGTCAGTTCCTTGTAACAGGATAGCGCAACCGATTTCTGCGCGACCTTATCTGTCGGGATGTATTCATCCGCCTTGAGGTAGGAACCTGATTTTGGTGCCCAGGACACTTTCTCCCACAAGTGGATCATGTCGTAGTACTGCGCTGAACTGATCGTGTGCCGCCCGGGGGTGGGATCCGCGCTGAAAGCGATCGCCAGTAATGGATCAAAGCGAGAGTCATGCATACCTGGTTCCTGCCCGCCTGCTGTAACCGCGTAGGGCTGATCAGATACGCCCAATTTTGCGGCCGCAACTTTAACGCCGTCCGCGAGCAGATCTCCGATACCCTCGCGCGCGATCATTTTTTTCACCAGCGCTACGATCGCCTCGCTGTTCCCCCAGGTCAACTCCAAACCACCTGTCATTTCCTTGGTAATAACACCGTTCTCATAACACTCCATCGCAAACGCCACGGTGCCGCCGGCAGAAATACTGTCCATCCCTGCCCGGTTCAACAATTCATTCACGTAGAGTATGGAATCGAGGTCTTTGTTCATCAACAACCCACCGAAGGTTGTGCAGGTTTCGTATTCGGGTTTATGGGTGTGGGTAAATTCCCCGTTGGTGGCTTTGGCGATCTCAACAATGCCCCCGCAGCCAATGACACAACCGTAGCAGTGGTACTTGCGCTTTTCGATCTCCATGATCCTCTCGGGGTTGAGGTTCTTGTAGTAGGAACGGTTGTAATCCACCACCGAGCCTTTCCAGTTCTTCAGCGGAGTGTCACCTGAGGTGATGCCCAGGGTATTGTTACTTACCGTTCCCCAACGCTTCATCAGGATGCCCAGCAGCGCGCCATCCATGGGCATGGCGGTTTTCATTCCACCCATAACTTTGCCTAATAAGGGGAATAAACCCCCGCGTACAAAACCGGGCATGTTAAATTTGCGCATCTTGCCTGAGAGTTCCTTGCTGAGCGATTTCATTTCCTTGGGGTCTGCGCAGCCAATTGGCTTAACCCCGGCCAGTACAACGGCTTTAAGTTTCTTTGAACCCATCACCGCCCCGCCGCCTGAACGGGCGGCGATACGCCCGCCGTCATTGACGATCCCGGAGATGAAGGATAATTTTTCTCCGGAGGTGCCGATCACAACCACTTCGGGTTTTTTGGATTTCCGGTTTTCTACCTGCAGGGTCTTCTCGGCTTCGACGGCATCCACTCCCCACAGATGATCGGCTGGCTTCAATTCAGCCGTCTTGTTGTCAACGTAAAGGTAAACGGGGGTTGGTGAAATGCCTTTGATGAATATGCCGTCGTAGCCGCATTGTTTGATCGCGGGAGAGAAGGTTCCGCCGCAGTTAGCGTCTCCCCATCCTCCGGTGATGGGCGATTTGCACACGACCATCCAGCGGCCGGTCACCACGCTCGGCGTGCCGGTGAGCAGACCGCTGACAAATCCGAGCATGTTTTCGGGTCCAAGCGGGTCAGCGCCGGCGGGGATGTGTTGATAAAGAATATATGCCCCCAACCCGACCCCCGAAAGGTAATTTTCATATACTTTGTCTGCTATCGATTCGGACCGGATCTCACCGGTGGATAGATCTACGAATAAGACCTTGCCAGTGTAACCTTTCATATCTTCTCCTTTTCTTTAGGATCAGCCTCCGGATATGGGAAAGAAAAAAGTAACGATGTCTCCATCCCGCAGTTTGGAGTTCCACTTTGCCTGTTCGTAGTTAATGGCGTATAAGAATGCTAAGCGCAGGGGAAGCGGTATTTTCATCACGCGGTAAAGGTCGGCCAGTGTGGCATCCGCTTCAAGCGCGATCATGCCATCACCATCAAGCGCGTCATGTTTGATAAAAGAGGGAATATAAACTTTAACTTTGATGCTCATTTTGGACGACATCTTCTAATCAACATTTTACATCATTTTACATTTTCATTTTTTGGCATCATCGCGGAAATTCCCTGTGCATGCATGATTGGCCGGATCACGCAAAAACTGGCATGGTCACAGGGAACGCAGGATGACGTGAAAATATTTGCATTCTGCCAATTCTTTTCGGAAAGCCCTACAAAGGTGAGGATTGATTACCTCTGTGGGATGCTTGACGATTGGAACACTGAGGATTTTTCGAGGTTATAATAACTCAACCTGACTGACAGGTGATCCGGGTCTTGTGGATACCCGTCATTTGGTTGATAGTGATTATGTATGCATCAGTATGGAGAAAGTTTTAGCCTGAGGACCTGTTAAGGACAGACGGATTTTGATCACCATCCATACCACGGAGAACCGATGATGGAGTTGACTCACATAAATAAAGACGGCAAGGCGATCATGGTGGACATCACTGACAAATCCGTCACAGACAGGGTCGCGGTGGCAGGCGCTTTTATACGCATGAAACCGGAAACTCTGCAACTGATACTGGATAACAAGGTGAAGAAGGGAGACGTTTTTGCCAGCGCGCGTATTGCCGGCATTATGGCCGCCAAGCGCACGCCTGACCTGATCCCCATGTGCCACCCAATCCCCATCACCAGCGCGGCCGTAGAACTTGACCCGGTTCTGCCAGATGGGGTCAACATCACCGCCACCGTCAAGACAACCTATGCTACCGGTGTTGAGATGGAGGCCTTGACCGCGGCCGGTGTGGCCGCGTTAACCGTGTACGACATGTGTAAATCAGTTGATCGGGGAATGACCATCCAAGAAATAAAACTGCTTAAAAAAAGCGGAGGGAAGTCCGGGGAGTTCACGCGAGGAGAATAAGAAGAGCGATCATGTTAGACAAGTTTGGTCGGAAAATTGAATATCTGCGACTATCCGTCACGGAGCGTTGTAATTTACGCTGTTCCTACTGCCGGGCAGATGAAGGCTGCTGCCCGAAAGCCAGTGAATTACGCGCGGAGGAATTCGCCCGCATCGTCAGTGCTTTCGCGCAGCTGGGCATCAAGAAAGTGCGCCTGACAGGTGGAGAACCGCTGCTGCGCAAGGATATTCTCACCATCGTGGGCAATATCTCTCAGATAGAGGGCATCCGCGAGCTCTCGATGACAACAAATGCCCAGCGACTGAACGGGCAGGCAAACTTGCTGAAGCAGACCGGGTTGAACCGCGTGAACATCAGCATGGATTCTCTCAAGCCGGAACGCTTCAGGGAGATGTGCGGCGGTGATTTGGGATTGGTGTTAAAAGGGATCGAAGATTGCCTGGCTGCAGATCTGACACCGGTGAAGGTCAATGTTGTGCTGGTTAAAGGCAAGAATGATGATGAGATCGATGATTTCATCGAACTGACGCGCGAGCTGCCGATCGACGTGCGCTTTATCGAATTGATGCCACTGGGCGAACTGGGTCACGATGAATCCTTAAGGTTGAACAACACCGCGCTCATCGCGGAACGCCCCTACCTGGTGGCGCTGGAGCCTCGTTATCGCGGGCAGCCCTCCCAGGATTACCGGGTGGAAGGCTACCTTGGGCGTGTTGGGTTCATCAGCCCGCATTCTCGCAAGTTCTGCGATCAGTGCAATCGTGTGCGGGTGATGAGCGATGGGAAGTTGCGCATGTGCCTGGGCGATAACCACGAGATCTCATTGCTGGAAGCTTTGAAAGCAGGTGATGACCTGGAGTTGATCGACACGATCCGTGATGCCATCTACAATAAACCAGACGGGCATCATTTTGATTGCGATTTCGTTTCGGACAAGAACATGCGCAGGATAGGAGGTTGAACAGAGTGGCAAAAGGGATCACCAATGTGGAAAATGCTGCCCCACTGGAATTGACAGTCCGGGCAGCCATCATCACTGTAAGTGACAAGGGTTATGCTGGAACGCGCGAGGATAAAAGCGGTCCGGCGCTGGTTGCGGCTTTGGAGGGGAAGGCAATGGTGGGCAAGGTGGTGCTCATCCCGGACGAGTTGGAGCGGATAAAATCGGTGCTTGCCGATCTTTGTGATTCGGGAGAATTTGATGTGATCTTCACCACCGGCGGTACCGGCTTCGCACCGCGCGATGTGACCCCCGAGGCCACCCTTGCGGTGGTCGAGCGGCCAACTCCCGGCATCAGCGAGGCCATCCGCCAGGCGAGCGCTCAGATCACACCGCGTGCCATGCTTTCACGTGCGACTGCGGGTATACGTGTAAAAACACTGATCGTCAACCTGCCCGGCAGCCCCAAGGCCGCAGTGGAGTGCCTGACCGTCTTTTTACCGGTGATGGCTCACGCGGTCGAAACACTGCGTGGAGACGCGTACGAGTGCGCCGTAATTAAGTAAATTATCGACCAAATCAGGAATCTACTAAGCCGTAGAAATCAACCAGGAGGAAAAATGAAGATCAGTGCGCGCAATCAGCTACAAGGTAAGATCGAGAAAATCGTTTTTGGGGCGGTCAACGCCGAAGTCATCATTGCGACAACCGGCGGCGAGAAGATCGTTTCCATCATCACCATGGACGCAGTCAAAAGCCTGGACCTCAAGGAGGGTAAAGAAGTCTACGCGGTCATTAAGGCGTCCAATGTGATGGTCGCGGTGGATTAGTTCGACCGCAGCAATCTTTCATAGTTAATAACATTCTCACAAGCAGCGGATCACCGGCTCCAACGGATGACGCCGCTTTCTCGGCTGTCATATCCACCAAGCCGTTGAAGCTGTTGGTGGAACTCCCCGCTTTTCAGAAAATTAAGCAGTTGCTGGTAGGGCTGCAGGGACAGATGTTTTTCCCGCACCAGCAGGTCGTAGCGTTCCAGTGTGATTAGTATAAATTCCAATCCATAAGCCCTGGCGGCGGCTTCAAGGCCAATGCCGGTATCGGCGCGGCCTTCACTGATCGCGGTGGCAACGTCTGAATGCGTGGTCAATTCTTCTTCATACCCAGTGATTTTTGTTTTATCGATCCCATTTTCGCGCAGCAGAGAATCCAGCAGGACTCTGGTGCCGGAGCCTTTTTGGCGGTTGATAAACCGGACGCCGGTTCCTGCCAAATCCTGCACCCCGCTGATGTTTTTCGGGTTCCCCGGTTTAACCATAAATCCAATCCTGCGCTGCGCCAGCGTGACCAGGGCAATTTTCTCGTCAGGCATCAGTTCCCGGAGCGCTGCCAGGTTATAGGTGCCGGTGCTCTCGTCCAGCAGGTGGGTTCCCGCGATGTCGGCTTCTCCGCGCTGAAAAGCCGTCACGCCGGGCAGGCTGCCTGAAAACTTGACCTGCAGCGTGTGCCCGGGTGCGACCTCGTTGAAATGGGTTGCCAGCCAGGCGACCGCCAGGTCATGGCTGCCGCAGAAACTCAGGGAACTGCGCGGGGTGGTCAGCTGAACGAGGTCAACCGCGCGCCAGCGCTGCAGCGCCACCCGGAAAGCGTCTTCGATCTCAGCAGTCGAGAAGCCATTGGTAACTGATTCCAGGATGAATTTCTCAGCCTGGTGGATTAGATTAGCGCGTTGTAATGATTCACCCGGTCCGCTCAACCCCACATCCTTAACCCTGGTGCGCGTACCAATGTGGGCGGAAACCAGCCCCTCAGATGCCAATTCACGTATTGATCGCTGGATGGTGCCGTTGGTGCACTGCCATAATCCGGCCAGGGTCCTGATGGACGGGAGTGGGTCGCCTAGCTTATACAACCCGCTCGCGATATCACGCCGTAATGAATCCGCTATCCTCAAATATAAGAATTGTTCATCCATGACTGATATTCCTCCAGAAAATTGATGCATTATTGCTATTGACGATATATTTAGAACAGACTATCATTAACCGTATATAAGTAACTATACAATTATACAGTGTAATAGAAATTCACGCAACATGGCAGAAAAAAATCTGGAAATTTGTTCAGCAGAAGCGTTTGCCTATATTCGTTAATTCAGCAAATGTTTTGCGAAAATCAAAATCAGCATGATAAGGAGATAGGATATGAAAAAGTCGTTCGTTTATCTGGTCTGTGCAATTGTCTGTGTGAGCCTGTTGCTGGCGGCGTGTGGCACCGCCAAACCCAAAAATCCCGATGTGATCCTGGCTACCACGACCAGCACGCGTGATTCCGGGTTGCTTGATGAACTGCTGCCCAAATTCCAGGAGGAGACTGGTTATAACGTTAAGATGGTGGCAGTTGGCACCGGAGAAGCGTTGAAGATGGGGGAGGAAGGCAACGCTGATGTGCTGCTGGTCCACGCTCCAGCCTCAGAAGTAACCTTCATGGAAGGCGGTTTTGGCAAGGATCGTTTCCTGATCATGCATAACGATTTTGTCATCGTTGGTCCGTCCGCAGATCCGGCGGGTATTAAGACCAGTGTGGATACAAAAGAAGCATTCACGAAGATCGCGCAGTCTGAATCCATGTTCGTCACCCGCGGTGATGATTCGGGCACGCACAAGGCTGAGTTGAAGTTGTGGAAAGCGGCCGAGATTACCCCTGAAGGCGCGTGGTACCTCGATAGCGGCCAGGGCATGGGCGACACACTGCGCATCACCTCCGAAAAAAGCGCTTACACCATGACAGACCGCGCCACTTACCTGGCTCTCAAAGATACCCTCGACCTGGATATCCTGTTCCAGGGTGATAAGGCCCTGTTGAACATTTACCACGTCATCACGGTCAACCCTGACAAATGGACGAACCTCAATTATGAGGGCGGAAAAGCATTTGCCGATTGGCTGGTAACCAAGGATGTTCAAAAGATCATTGAGACCTTCGGAGTTGAAGAATTCGGTGAACCGCTCTTCTTCCCGGATGCGGGAAAGCCTGAATATTGATATACTGACCCCGTATGCAGAATCTTCTGGACGGAATCATCAGGGCCTTTCAACTACTGCTTCAAGGTGATCCGGAAGTTGTCCGGATCACCTTGCTTTCGTTGCAGGTTTCAGGCATTGCTACGCTCATCAGCCTGGTCATCGGGCTGCCGCTGGGCACCTTCCTGGCACAGGTTAACTTCCCAACACGGCAATTCTGGATCAGCTTGATCAACACCGGAATGGCGCTGCCGCCGGTGGTGGTTGGGCTGGTCGTTTCGATCTTTCTGTGGCGCAGTGGTCCTCTGGGTGACCTCAACCTCATCTACACGCCTGCTGCAATCATCATTGCCCAGGTGCTCATCTCCTTTCCCCTGGCCACAGGCCTCACCGTGTCTTCACTGCAGCAGCTCGACCCGCGTTTGCGCATCCAGCTGCTGGGTTTAGGTGCGTCCAAAATTCAGATGATCCTGGCCTTGTGGAAGGAAGCACGCCTGCCGTTGATCGCGGCGTTGATCGCGGCTTTTGGCAGCGTGATTTCGGAGGTGGGGGCATCGATGATGGTAGGCGGGAATCTCAGGGGCGAAACCAGGGTCCTCACTACCGCCATCGTCCTTGAAACGAGCCGGGGAGAATTTGGTTCAGCCATCGCACTCAGTATCATCCTGCTGGCGCTGGCCTTCCTGGTCAATTTTGCACTCACCACACTTCAGCAGCGCAGGCGATAATACTCGTGCAGTCCCTCCTAGAAATTCGCGACCTGGTAGTCAAGGCAGAGAATACCACCATTCTCGATCTGCCCGAATTGACCGTGCAGAAGGGCGAAGTGCTGGTTGTTGTTGGCCCCAACGGGGCTGGCAAGAGCACGCTCCTGCAGGTGGTTGCGGGATTGAAAAAACCCTTCAAGGGCTCAGTGCATTTCACGGATTCCCCCCATCTGGATGACCTGACCTATCGGCGCAAGATCAGTACGGTCTATCAGTCTGCGCTGTTGTTGAGTGGAACTGTGGCGGGCAATATCGCCAGCGGATTGAAGTTCAGGGGCTTCAAAGGGGAAGCGGTACGCGCCCGGGTGAATAACTGGATGGAGCAGCTGCACATCTCGCACCTGGCCAAAAGGCGTTCGAATTCGCTCTCAGGGGGGGAGGCACAGCGCGTGAGCCTGGCGCGTGCTTTTTGCCTTGAAACTGAGCTGATCCTGATGGATGAGCCCTTCAGCGCGCTGGATACTCCCACCCAGCAGGAGTTGCTCAGGGATTTGCGGGAGGTTTTCTCCAGGACCAACCAGACCTGTGTGTACGTGACGCACGACCTCGAGGAATCATTGGCGATCGGGGATAGGCTGGCGGTATTGTTCAACGGCAAACTACATCAGCTGGATAGTGTAACCAACGTCTTTTCTCACCCCAATACCCCCGAAGTTGCGGCTTTTGTTGGCGTTGAGAATATCATCCCCGGGGTGGTGCAGAGCCGATCGGAAGACCTGGTACAGATCAAGGCGAATGGGGCAATCGTTGAAGCAGTCAGTGATCTCGAACCTGGAACTCACGTTTACATTTGCCTGCGCCCTGAAGATATTTCTTTGTGCAACCCGCAGGATGGAGTAGCACCTTCTTCCGCGCGTAACCGTATTCGCTGCCAGATCACCCAGGTGATCAGCCAGGGGCCGCTAAACCGTGTTCTGCTGGAATCCGGTTTTCCTTTATCAGCGCTGGTCACCCGGCCTTCCGCGAGAGAGATGGGGCTTGCCGCGGGAAAAGAAGTGATCGCCGTCTTCAAATCCTCCGCAGTGCACCTGATCGAATCAAGCCAGTAACCCTCTAAACAAATCCAAATTATACAGACTTCGAAATCCATGTCCGAAAAGTGGCTGCCCATTTAGATATTTTGACATGCCAGAAGATACAGCTATCGTTGCTGATATTGCCGGGATGTTTCTATGCAGATTTATTTTTAGATCTCGAGACCGGACTCGAGTGGCCAGGCATCCACCTCATCCCCGGCGGTGATCAACTTCACGCCCGCGGGTACGATCAGCAAAGCGTTGGCGCGCACCAACGAGAACAGGTTCCCCGATCCCTGGTGCCCGGCCAGCGAAGCTGTGAATAGACCATCTTCTTTTTTCAGCATGCCGCGGTAGAAGCTCTCACGCCCGTCGGAAGATTTGAGTGGTTCAGTGAGCACTGCTCTAATGGTCTTTTGCGCGAAGGGTGGCAGACCATGCAAGCGACGGATAAAAGGCAGCGCGAACACCAGGCAGCCGATGTAGGCAGACACCGGGTTACCCGGCACGCCTAAAAATGGGATGCCTTTGTAATCACCGAAAGCAACCGGCTTACCGGGGCGCATGTTCACGCGCCAGAAAGAGAGGTTGCCTTGCTGTGTGATTACCTGTTGTACGTAATCAAAGACCCCCACGCTGACGCCGGCGGAACTGATGATGAGGTCAGGGGGATTCTCCAACGCTTTATCCAGTGTCGCGATCACGCTTTGCGGGTTGTCGCGGGCAATTCCCAGGTGCACCACCTCTGCCCCTGCAGATTCAAGTAATCCCTTGAGAACGTAATGATTGGCGTCATAAATTTTACCTGGAGAAAGTGGCTCACCGGGAGTGAGCAGTTCATCTCCCGAAGAAAACAGGGCGATGCGCGCCTGCCTGGCTACCTGTACCTGGCGGATGCCAAGAGAGACCAGCAGGCCTACGTCCTGCGGTTGCAGGGTTCGACTTTGGGTGAGTACCATCTGTCCCAATTCAACGTCTTCACCGGCGGGGCGGCAGTTCTCACCGGGTTTTACAGGTGCAAAACAGGCCACTGTCACAGGCAGGGCTTCATCCCGTAATGAACTGAACTGGTCAGTATCCTCCACCGGGATTACTGCGTCTGCTCCCAGGGGGAGGGGTGCGCCGGTGAAGATGCGCGCGGCCTTGCCCGGCGGCAGCGTGTATTCCTGCGAGGACCCGGCGGGGATATCCAGCACCACCGGTAAACGCACTGGGTGGGTTGGCGAAGCACCTGAAAGTTCATCGCTGCGCACCGCGAACCCGTCCATCGACGAGTTGGCAAATGGGGGCAGTCGCAGGGGGGAGCGAATATCCTCCGCCAGTATGCGGCCATAAGCTTCTTCTGGTGCGCAGAATTCCGTTTTGATTTCTTTGATCACTGAAAGGATTCTGGTCTGGGCTTCGCGGATCGGTAACAGGTCAGTCATACTCATCCTATCGTTGAATGGTGTTGTGAAATTTGGGATGGAGCAAGTCTGGCATCAGTAACCAACCTGGGAACGATCTCCTCCCAACCCACTGTCATGATGTGCAATCCATTCACGCCTTCATATTTTCGGATCTTTTCGATCATTTCCAGCGCGATCTGGATCCCCTCCTCCTGTGCGTTTCCACCTTCGTCTGCCTTTTGCATGCGCTTGATGATGCTTTCAGGAACACGTACCCCGGGCACTTCCTGGTCCATGAAGTGGGCACTGCGCAGCGAGCGCAGCGGGGAGATACCGGCCAGGATGTATACCTTGTCGAGGATGTTCCTGGCGGCAAGGGCGTTCAGCCACTCTTCAAAGCGGTCAAGGTCAAAGAGGATATTGGTCTGGAAGAACTGCGCGCCTGCGTTTACTTTTTTGTGTTCACGCAGTGCCTGGAATTTCACTGCGGAAGCAGAAGGTGAGGCCGCAGCACCGAGGAAATACTTTGGGGGGAACTTGATATTGCGTTCATCCAGGTACTTGCCCTCGTCGCGCATCTCGCGCAGTATCCACAGCATCTGGATCGCATCGAGGTCGTAGATGTCCATCCTGCCCCGGGGACCGGGCGCCAGGCGGTTACTGTCGCCGGTGACGCACAGGATGTTCTTTATGCCCAGGGCGGCGGCACCGAGCGCTTCACCCTGCAGGCTCACGCGGGTGGTATCTCGGGCGGCGATCTGCAGCACGGCTTCTGCACCCATTTGCACTGCGATGGCGGAGCAGGCCCAGGAGGACATGCGCGGGGTGGCTGAAGCCCCATCGGTAAAGTTTACGGCTGTCACGTACTTACTGACCAGATCGATGTTCTGCTTGAGCTTGTTGGTTGAGGCGGTCTGCGGCGGTTGTACCTCAGCGGTGACTACGAACTCACCTGTCTTCAGCCTGCGTTCCAGGTCAGAAGCCTCCCCTTCGTATTTTGGAGGATGGTACTCTGAATCACCTTTCCACCATTCAGGCTGGCGCACCGGGCGAAAGATACCGTCCCAGGTGCGCTGGCGTTTTACTTTGTCAGTTGATACCAGGCCGGTAAATACCTTTTTGACACCGTTCTTTTTCACCTGGCTGGCGAGCCGGCCGAGTTGCTCTCCCCCTACCAGGTCCCAGTCCAGTGGTGGTAGCACCTCCAGCAGCATTTCTTCCCGGCCCATCTCGTAGGCGCGGTCGTAGATCTTATACCAGATGCAGGGACGGGTCTCATCTACATAGCAGTGCTCGGGGGTTGAGCCGCCGCAGGGGCCGTTACGCAGCCCTTTGGGGCACTCCATCGGGCAGATGAAGGCTGTTTCTTGCAGCACGCAGTTGCCGCACTGGCGGCACCCCCACAGGGGGCCCTTGTACAGCATCTCCAGGCGGATTAACAAGCGGTTGCCAAACTTGTCTTTTTTAAACGGATAATAAATCGGCTGCCATCTGCGGCCGGGGGTCAGGATGGGCATGATGGGGTTCCTCTATCGTACCCCTGATTATATTGGGT